>DONB01000007.1 GCA_003510325.1 Thiobacillus sp.
GCGCAGCGCGCTGGCCCAGTCTGTCGCTCGCAGCCAACACCGGGCGCACCTTTTTTCTGGAAGACGAGCGGATGCCGTCTACCTCGTACAGCGTGGGCGTGAGCCTGTCGGTACCGCTGTTCGACGGCGGCCGGCTGGCGGCGCAGGCGCGCGCCGCCGAGCGCGATGCCGAGCGCCGGCAGGCCGAGGCCGACAGCCAGCGCAGCCAGGTGGCCCTGACGGTGACCGAGGCGTATCACGACGTGCGCCATGCACAGACGCAGCGCGAAGGCGTGGCGGTGCNNCGCACAGGCCGATAGCGACTGGCTGGCCGCGTTTTCCCGTTTGAATCACGCGCTGGGCCGTTTGCCCCTCGTCACGTCCGCGAACCCACCATGAAACTGCGCATTCTTCTCCTCGTCATCGTGCTGGCCCTGGTCGCCGGCGTGGTGTACCGCATCCAGACCCAGCAGGCAGGCGACGCCAGGAAGGAGGGCGGAAGCCGTGTCCTCAGCGTGAAAACCGTGGCGGTGGCGGTACGTGATTTCCCGCGGGTGATCGATCTGCCCGGCACGCTGGAAGCGGCCCAGCAGGTTGCCGTCGTCGCCCAGGTGAGCGGCACGGTGCTGAAGCAGCATGTGCAGGAAGGCGACGCCGTACGCGCCGGGCAGCTTCTGTTCAGCCTGGATGCGCGCCCTGCGCAGGCGCGCATTGCGCAGAGTCAGGCCACCCTGACCGGTGCGCGCGCCGAGACCGCCGAGGCGGAGAAGAAACTGGAACGCCTCGCCCCGCTGATGCAGTCAGGCTATATCAGCCGCCAGGAATTCGACGAGGCCCAGGTGGCGCTGGAAGCTGCGCGGGCGCGCGCCGGCACGGCCCGTGCCGAGGTGGAGTCGGCGCGACTCGATGTGGAGTATGCGCAGATCCGTGCGCCGATCGCCGGGCGCGTCGGCCGCATCGNNCGAGCCGCTGACCACGCTGATCGCGCCCGGCGCGCTCGACGTGCGCGCCAGCGTGGCCCAGCAGGACTGGCCGCAACTCGCGGCAGCCCGCGCGCAAGGCAAGGTGACGGCCGAGGTTTTCCATGACGTGGACCGCACGGTGCAGGCGCAGGGCGAACTGGTGTTCGTCGATTCGCAGATCGACGCCGCCACCGGCGCGGTGCCGATCAAGGTGAGGCTGAAGGCGTCGCCGCCTGCCCTGCTGTCGGGGCAGGGCGTGCGGGTGCGCCTGCTGCTGGGCGTCCTGCCGGATGCCAGGGTGGTGCCCGAGGCGGCGCTGCAGCATGCGCAGGAGGGCGCCTATGTCTATGTCGTGCGCGACGGCAAGGCGGTGATTCAGCCGGTCGAACTGATACGCAGCCTCGATGGCGAGCAGATGGTGGAGGGCGACCTGCGCGCCGGCGAGCCGGTGCTGATCGAGATTCCACAGCGGCTCAAGGCGGGTAACACGGTCACGATCGAAAGCGCGCGCCGATGAATCTGTCGCGGCTTTTCATCGAACGCCCGGTCGCCACCCTGATGCTGGTGCTGGCGATGGCGCTGTTCGGCGCGCTCGCTTACACCCAGCTGCCGGTGAATGATCTGCCGCAGGTGGATTTTCCCACGCTGCGCATCAGCGCTTCGTTGCCCGGCGCCAACCCTGAAACCATGGGCAACACCGTGGCGACGCCGCTGGAGCGGCAGCTGGCGACGGTGGCCGGGATCGAATCGATGAGTTCGCAGTCGAGCCAGGGCTCGACCAGCATCACCCTGCAGTTCGAACTCGGGCGCGACATCGACGCCGCAGCGCAGGACGTCCAGACCGCGATCGCGCAGGCGGCGCGCAACCTGCCGCAGGGGATGGGCTAGCCGCAGCTGAGAAAGATCAATCCGGCGGATTCGCCCATCCTGTATCTGGCGCTGTCAGCCGAGCGCCTGCCCTTGACCGAGCTGGACGCCATCGCCGATTCGCGCGTGGCGCAGCGACTGTCCAGCCTGTCCGGCGTGGCGCAGGTACTGGTGTTCGGCTCGCAGAAATACGCGCTGCGGCTGTATCTCGATCCCGCCAAACTGCAGGCGCGCGGACTCACCTTTGCCGACGTCATCCAGAAGGTGCAGACAGCCAACGCCAACCTGCCGTCGGGCACGCTGGACGGCGCCACCCGCGCCTACACGGTGAAGGCGCCGGTGGCGCTCGCCAACGCCAAGGACTTCGGCGACATCATCGTCGCCTACCATGACGGCACCGCGCTCCGGGTGAAGGATCTCGGACGTGCCGAGGACGGCGTCGAGGACGACAAGCGCCGCACCTGGTACAACGGCACCCGCGCGATCGTGCTGGCGGTGCAGCGCCAGCCGGGCGCGAACACGGTCGAGGTCGCCGAGCGTATCCGCGCGATGCTGCCGCAGATCGAGGAAGAATTGCCCGACGGCGTCACGCTGCAGGTGCATTCCGACCGCTCGCGCTTCGTCCGGGATTCGCTGCACGAGGTCAATTTCACGCTGATCCTCGCGCTGGGACTGGTGGTCCTCGTCATCTTCGCTTTCCTGCACAACCTGCGCGCCACCCTGATCGCCGCGCTGGTGCTGCCGAGCTCGCTGCTCGGCACCTTCGCCTTCATGCACCTGGCGGGCTACAGTCTCAACAACCTGTCGCTGATGGCCATCACGCTGGCGATCGGCTTCGTCGTCGACGACGCGGTGGTGGTGATCGAGAACATTGCGCGCCACATGGACATGGGCAAGACCCGCATGCAGGCCGCGCTCGATGGTGCGCAGGAGATCGGCTTCACCGTGCTGTCGATGACGATCTCGCTCGCTGCCGTGTTCCTGCCGATTCTTTTCATGGGCGGCATGATCGGGCGGCTGTTCCAGGAATTCGCGGTCAGCATCGGCGTCGCCGTGCTGCTGTCCGGCGTGGTGGCCCTGACGCTCACGCCGATGCTGTGCGCGCGCGGCCTGGTGCACGAACCGCTCAACAATCCGCTGTCGCGCGCCTTCGATGCCGGCTTCAACCGCTTCCGCAGCTTTTATGGCGATACCCTGCGGGCGTCGATGCGCCATCGCGGTGCGATGCTGCTGTTTTCGGTTGCGGTACTGGGCGCGATGGTCTGGCTGGCCGGCCAGGTCAAGCAGGGCTTCATCCCGCGGGTCGACTCCGGCATGATCTTCGCCAGCGTGCAATATCCGGAAGGCATCCCGTTCGAGGAGCTTTCGACGCGCCAGCAGCAGCTCGCATCCATCGTCCAGAAGCACCCGGCGGTCGAAGGCCTGATGTCATCGGCCGGACAGGGCGGCGGCGGCGTCACTGGCGGCAACGTCGGACGGCTGGTGATCCGCCTGACGCCGAGAAATACGCGTCCCGGCGCAGACGAGGTCATCGACGAGCTGCACGCGGCGACGCGCAGGATCGGCGGCATCAATGTCACGTATCAAAACCCGGCATCGATCAACGTCGGTGCACTGGTGTCCAGCAGCGACTATCAGCTGACCCTCACCGCTGGCGATTTCGACATGCTGAAGGCAGCTTCTGCCGCAGTCGAAAAGCGGCTGGAATCGGTACCGCTGATCGAGGACGTCAACAGCAACCTCGAATTGCGCAATCCCGAACTGCGCGTCAGCCTCGATCCGATCGAGGCAGCGCGTCTTGGCATCACCACGCAGCAGGTGCAGCAGACCCTGTACGACGCGCTGGGTGGGCGCCGCATCAGCGAAATCTACGGCGCCAGCGACCAGTACGTGGTGAGCATCAAGGCGCTGCCCGAAGCGCAACTGAACCCGGCGGTGATCGGCCAGCTTCCCCTGAAAACCGCATCGGGCGGACTCACCCGGCTGGACGCGGTGGCTCGGGTGGAAGCGGGCGTCGGCCCGATCGCGGTGCACCACTATGGCCAGCAGCCCGCCGTCACGCTGTCGTTCAACCTCGCGCCCGGCGCCTCGCTCGATGCCGCGCTGTCCGCCGCGCTGGAGGCGGCGCGGGAGGTGGTGCCTGCGGAGGTGGCGCTGCAGCTTACCGGCGCCGCGCAGAAATTCCAGGAGTCGACGGTACAGCTGCCGCTGCTGCTGCTGTTCACCGTCGTCGTCATCTACATGGTGCTGGCGGTGCTGTACGAGCATCTCGGCCACCCGCTGACCATTCTCACCGCGCTGCCGCTGGCAGGCTTCGGGGCGCTGCTGGTGCTGCTGCTGATGGACGAGGAGCTCAACATTTTCAGCTTCGTCGGCATCATCCTGCTGGTCGGCCTGGTGAAGAAGAACGGCATCATGATGATTGACTTCGCGCTGACCCGCCAGCGTGCCGGCATGAGTGCCGAGGACGCCATCGTCGAAGCCTGCCAGGTGCGTCTGCGGCCGATCATGATGACCACCTTCGCCGCGATCTTCGCCACGCTGCCGATTGCCATCGGTTTCGGCGCCGGTGGCGAGGCGCGGCGTCCGCTCGGCATCGCGGTGGTCGGCGGCCTGGTGTTCTCGCAGTTCCTCACGCTCTACATCACGCCCACCTTCTACGTCAGCATGGCACGCCTGGAAGCGGCGCTGGTGCGCTGGCGTGCCCGCTTCGCCTGATCAGACGAGCCACGCCAGCTNNAGCATAGCGCGCCAGCTTGCCCAGCGTCACCAGCGCGAGAAAGCTGCCCATCCCGAATCGCAGCACGCCGGCGACCAGGCACAGCGGATCGCCGACCACCGGAAGCCATGCCAGCAGCAGGCTGGGGCGGCCGAAGCGGGCAAACCAGCGCTCGGCTCGCGCAACGTGGCGCTCGGCCTTTTCGCTCCCGTGGCGCACGGCCTGCCGGCCGAACCGCCCCATGGCATAGGTGATCAGGCTGCCGAGCACGTTGCCGGCCGTGGCGGTGGCCACGCTGGCGAGCGGGTCGGCGCCCTGATTGAGGCGGTAGATCAATAGCGCCTCGGAGCCGCCGGGAAACAGGGTCGACGACAGCAGCGCCGAGCCGAACAGGGTCCAGTCCATTAGCGCCCTGCCGCCCGGTGGGCGGCTGTTGCAGCGGAGGAGGGGGCGGTCGACGGGTGGAGCATGGCGGATTTCGGCAAAGTAGGGTGCCCAGTGTTGCACAGCCTGCAGCGAGGCCGTGAAAATAGATTGATAGTGTCAATCGATATCATCCATACTATCCGTTAGATCAATGTATCGATAATCTCTAATATCTCCCCTGTCTTGATCGACATTGCGAATCAACCACACAGGAGCGAATCATGCAGAACACGAAATCCCCGACCATCCAGAACCTCGAAGCCGCCTTCGCCGGCGAGTCCATGGCCCACATCAAGTACATGTGGTTTGCACGCCAGTGCCGCAAGGTGGGCGACGAAGCGACCGCCAAGGTATTCGAGGACACCGCGGCGCAGGAAATCCTGCACGCCTTCGGCCACGCCGAGCTGCTGTTCTCCGACGAGACCATGACGCCGGCCAAATGCCTGCAGTACGCGATCGACGGCGAAACCTACGAGTACGCCGAGATGTATCCCAAGTTCCGCCACGAGGCGATGATCGAGGGCAATACTGCTGCGGTGGCCGAGATGGACGAGCAGATCGCCGAATCGAAGGAGCATGCCGAGATGTTCAAGAGCGTGCTGGAGAAGGCCGCCAAGCGCTTCGCCGCGCTGGCCAAGGTGGAAGAGAAGCATGCGAAGCACTATCAGGCGCAAAAAGACGCGATTGCCGCCTGAGCGGATCACTGAATACTATTCAACGACTTGAAAGGACACATCATGAAAGCTTGGCAATGTATCGTTTGCGGTTACATCTACGACGAATCGAAAGGCGACCCGGAGCACGGCATCGCCCCCGGCACCCGCTGGGAAGACGTGCCGGAGAGCTGGGAATGCCCGGACTGCGGCGTCTCCAAGGCCGATTTCGAGATGGTCGAAGTCACCGCGGTCTGATCGTCGGCTGTAACGGGAGGTGCCGAGCGCCTCCCGCAATCTGAATCCAGGAGTTAGTCATGCATCCCATCGTCATCGTCGGTTCCGGCCTCGCCGGCTACACCCTGCTGAAGGAAATCCGCAAACGCGACGCGGCCACGCCGGTCACGCTCGTCACCGCGGACGACGGCGCCTTCTATTCCAAGCCCAACCTGTCGAATGCGCTTACCGCGGGCAAGACCGCCGCAGCCCTGGCGGGCGCCAGCGCAGAGAAGATGGCGACGGACCAGAATGCGACCGTGCTGACGCACACGCGCGTTACCGCGATCGACCCGCAACGGCAACGCATTCACACCGACGGCGGCGAGCTGGAATACAGCAAGCTGGTACTCGCCCTCGGCGCAGACCCGTTCCCGCATGGACTGTCCGGCAGCGGCGCGGGCGACGTGCTGGCGGTGAACGATCTGGCCGACTATGCGGCTTTCCGCAGCGCCCTCGACGGCAAGAAGCGCGTCACCGTGCTCGGCGGCGGCCTGATCGGCTGCGAATTCGCCAACGATCTGGTGCACGCCGGCTTCGCGGTCGACGTGGTGCATCTGGGCGCCTGGCCCCTGGAGCGCCTGTTGCCGGTGGAAGCCGGGCAGCGTCTGGCCGACAGTCTGGCGGCGCTGGGGGTGCACTGGCACTTCGGGCGCACCGGCAAAAGCGTCGATGCGATTGCGGACGGCTATCGAGTCGTGCTCGACAATGGCGACGTCGTCGAAGCCGATGTCGTGCTGTCGGCGATCGGCCTGCGCCCGCGCACCCAGTTGGCGCAGGCGGCCGGCATTCCCGCCGGTCGTGGCATCCAGACCAACCGCCTGCTCGAAACCGGGGTGAACAACGTCTATGCGATGGGCGACTGCGCCGAAGTCGAGGGCCTCAACCTGCCCTACGTGCAGCCGCTGATGGTGCAGGCGCGCGCGCTCGCTGCCACCCTCACCGGCACGCCCACGCCGGTGGCGTATCCGGCGATGCCGGTGATGGTGAAGACGCCGGCCCACCCGGTGGCGGTGCTGCCGCCGAAAATCGGTGCATCCGGCGGCTGGAAGGTCGAATGCAGCGATACCGGCGTCTGCGCATTGCATACTGACGACGCAGGCCGCCTGCAGGGCTTCGTGCTCACCGGCAGCGAAACCGGCCGGCGCAATACGCTGGTCAAGGAACTCGCCGCATGAGCGGGGCAGGACGGCAGGCGGGTGGCTCGGTGGTGCTTGATTCCACGCTGACCTGTCCTGCCTGCGGTCATGTCAAGACCGAGACCATGCCCACCGACGCCTGCCAGTGGTATTACGAGTGCGAGGCGTGCCACACGCTGCTGCAGCCCAGATCAGGCGACTGCTGCGTATTCTGTTCGTATGGCAGCGTGCCCTGCCCGCCGATCCAGGCGGGANNGACGGACGGCCGTTGCCCGGGCTGAAGCGTTATTCGCGGAGCTTCAGCAGGTCTTGCACGGCTCCACCGGCAGGCCGCGCGCAATCCAGCCCGGCCCGGCGGCACTGCCGACCATGCCTTCCTTGATGTTGTAGACCTGGGTGAACCCCGCTTCGCGCAGCGCGTGCTGCATGTGGCTGGTGCGGTTTCCGGTGCGACAGATCAGGCCGATCGGCGTGTTCCTGTCGCCGCCCACTTCGGTCGCCACCTGCTGCACGAATCCGGAAGCGCCCTGAGGGTGGGCCATGTTGATGCGCAGCGCATTCTTGGCCACCCCGGTTTGCCGCCACTCGTCGGGGCGGCGTATGTCGATCAGGGTCAGCTTGCCGGCCTGTGCCTGCGCAAAGGCTTCGGGGGCGGCCAGCGCCGGGCCGCTGTCCCGCGAGCAGGCATGGATCGACAGCAGCATCAAGGCGGTCGCGGTTGCGACGAACAGGCGTTGCACAGGCATACGGCACTCCGGAAACGAGAAGGGAACAGCCGATAGTTTATCTGCGCGCGCATAAGTTCCGTCATCGTGCCGCATGGTCATCCGCATCGTCTTGCGCGAGAATGCCGCATGGACATCTTCCGCATCTTCCACCTGCAATGCGCCCGGCGCCTGCCCGCGCTGCCCGACACCCATCCCTGCTCGCGGCTGCACGGCCATTCGTTCAGGGTCGAGCTCACCGTCAGCGGCGACATCGACCCCGCGCTCGGCTGGGTGCTCGATTTTGCCGACATCGACGCGGCCTGGCGGCCGATCCATGCGGCGCTCGATCATCGCAATCTGAACGACATCGCCGGGCTCGCGAACCCCACCAGTGAAAACCTTGCGGTATGGCTGTGGCAGCAGCTCAAGCCGGTGCTGACCGGCCTGAGCGCAGTCAGGGTGATGGAGACGCACGACTCGGGTTGCGTCTATCGCGGCGAGTCCGGTTCGCCGCGATAGGACCGAAAAAAGCCGGCCATCTGCAGATGGCCGGCCTCGAAGCATCCAGGGAGACGGAAAACGCGTTCCCGCCCGGTTTGCTGCTGTGCTTAACGCCCCATGCTGGAGAAGTCCAGATCGGCATGCGGGGTGTCGGCCACATTGGCGTCGATCATCAGGTAGATGTCTTCGTCGACGATGTCTTCGGCAGGGTGATGGGCGAATGCCGAGAACGAGGCCAGCAGGGAGGTGAGAACTGCAACTTGAATGACGCTTTTCATAACCGGTTTCCTTTTGAAAATTAAACAGAGCGTGTTACTCAGCGTGCTGCGTTCGCCTGTCGGTGCGTTCGCGTCTGCTGATGGGATGCATCTTAGGGAAGCGGGGTGTCTGCGGCGTGTCCTGCCCGTTTCGGTGTGTGACAGTGTGTTTCATCCCGACTGGAGGGCCCGGGTGAGCTTGACGGGACGGCGCAAAAAGAAAGGGGCACACGGATGTGTGCCCCTTTCACGTGCAACTGCCTAACAGTTAGATCAATGGATGTGCTCGGTGCCGTCTTCATGGCCGCCATCGTCGTGGCCGCCGGCCCCGCCCGCCTTGCCGTGAAAAATCTTGCCTTCCACCGACTTGCTGCCGCCATCCGAACCGTCATGGTGCGAACTGCCGCCCTTGTGCGAGCTGCTGCCGTGGCTGGAGCCGCGGTCGCCACCCATGTACTTCGGTCCCTTGCCCTTGCCACCCGAGGTGTGGCCGGACGAATGACCGTCGTCGTGGCTGTCGGCCGCGTAGGCGGTTGCGGTGCCCGTTGCCAGGCCTGCAGCCAGCAACGCGATCGTTGCCCATTTGCTGTAAGCGTTCATGCTGATGACTCCTGTTGCGTGTGATGCACCGGGCGGCAAGCCGCCCGGCCTGGCGATTAACGAACTGCGTTGTCGTGGACGAACTCGATCACGGCACGGTAGTCGTCAGCCGCGGTCGCGAAGTCATCCGCGCCGCCGACGGCGGTCGGGTCGACCCAGTTGTCTCCAAGGCCGTCCAGGTTAGTGTCGAACACCGTGTTGTACAGGTTCACCTCGGTCGGCACGTACACGCCATCCTTCAGTACCAGCACGATCGCGGTCGCAGTGCTGTACGTCGTGGCACGGTCGTAGTCGACCGTCGAGAAGTCGTAGTAAGTGGCGCCGGTGTTGATCCCCAGGATGGAGTTCATGTATACGACGGTGTCGACACTGATCTCGCCGTACTTGTCGGCTGCGGCCGCCAGCAGCGAAGCGGGGTTGAAGTTGGCCGGCAAGGTCACGCCAGGCAGCGAGCCGGTGGTCATGTACTTGTCATACAGCGCCAGGTTTTCCAGCGGCGAATCGATGGTTACGCCGTCCACGGCGAGGCGGCCGGTCGAATCGAGCGTCACCGTGCCCGAGGTCAGTTTGGACAGCGCTTCGGTCAGCGAGTGAGCCAGCACCTTGTCCGGCGCGCGGCCTACGCTCAGGCGACCCAGGTCGACCTCGGCACCGAAGACTTCATAGGTGGTGGTGCCGATGGTCACCGTCGGCAACAGGTCGCCCTCCGCGTTGCGCGGAATGATCACCGGGGTGCCGTCCGGGTTGGTCAGCGGCACCAACGTAGTGCTGCCCGTCGGGTAATAGTAGGCAATGACCTGAACATAGCCGTCGACCACAATCGGCACGCCGTTGGGGTCACGCAACAGTACAACCATGTCGCCGAACAGGTCGCCTTTCTTGCTGCCGGCGCCCGCCGGCTTGCCGCCGCCGCCCGCCTTGCCGCCCTTGACGCCCGCCCAGACCGGACGGTCGCTGTCTTCTTCCTCGCCCGAGACCGGTGCGCGGAAAATCTTGTCGCTGCCCTTGCCCTGACCGCCCTTGTTGGCTGCCCCCTTCTTCGCACCGCCCTTGTTGGCGCTGCCTTTTTTGGCGCCGCCGTCCTCAGCTGCCTGAGCGGACGAAATCACGCCCAAATCCAGACCGGTCACGCTATTGACGACCATCGGAACGGCCAGCAGGGTGAATACGGCGCTACCGGCGAGGATCAGCTTTTTGATATTGAATGCGGGGTGTGTCATGTAACTCTCCTGAATGTATTAATTGACTTCCGACCTTTTGTTTCCGGCTTTGCAACCGTCCCCAAAAACATTGTTACTACAATTTCAGATTAGCCACTCTTTTTAAAAACCACATTGATTTTTCGCAATTGCCGGCAGTTTTTTTAACTGCCGGCATGCGGGCTCAGAAGCGGAAGCCGAGGCCCAGACGAACCAGACTTTCGCTGTTGTCGAAGTTCATGTCGTCCGGGTCTCCCGCGGGGTTGGACAGGATGTGGACCGCATCGCTGTAACGGGTATAGCTGTAGTCCATGCGCACGAACGCATTCTGCGAAGCCGGAATTTCGGCGCCGAGGCCGAAGCGGGTGCCGTCCAGCGTGTTGCTGACGTTGATCGGGCCACTGGCGCCGCGGTCGTAGAAGGTGTTGAAGCGGGTCTCCACCGCACCGACGCGGCCGTACAGCAGGCCGCCGTTGGGCAGCACGTAGCCGACGCGCAGGCTGGCGCCGTAGCCGCCGCGCTTGTCGACCGCGAAGTCGCGTCCGCCCGCACCGCCGGTCACCCGCTCGTGCTCCCAGCCGAAGTTGGCTGCCTCGGCTTCCAGTTCCACGCCGACATAGAGCTGGTTGATGGTGTGGCCGTAGCCGGCGAAGAAGCCGCCGGTGAAACCCGTGTTGGCGAAGTCGCCGGTAAATGCGGCGGGAGCGCTGACAGTGTTGTGCACGCCGGTCAGTTCGGTGCCCAGCGTGCCGTGGCCGAGATGGGCGCCGGCGTAAAGGCCGCGCAACTCGGTAGCCGGGCGGGTGGCGACCTCAGGACGTGTGCCGCCGAAGCGCCAGCCGAGGCCGAGGCTGAAGACGGCATCGCTGGTTTCGAAGGACTCGGTGACCGGGCCGNNATAGCTGTAGTCGGTGCGCACGAACAGCTTGCGCGAGGCCGGGATTTCCAGGCCGAGGCCGAGGCGGGGGCCGGTGTCGCGGTGTTTCTGGTCGAATGCGCCGGCGACGTTGTCGTTGTCCGTATCGTAGGTGTGGAAGCGGGTCCGCACCGCACCGAGCTTGCCGTAGAGCATGCCGCCGTCGAGCAGGTAGCCGACGCGGGCGCTCAGGCCCAGGCTGTCGTCCTTGTCCACGTACATGGTGGGCGCGGTGTTCTTGTCCTTCTTGTGGTACCAGCCGGCGTTGCTGTCGCCGACGTCGACTTCGAGGCCGAGCGTCCAGTTGTTGATCTCGGTGCCCCAGCCGGCGAAGAGGCCGTAGCTGGCGCCGAAGCCGCCCAGGGTGGTGGCGTCNNCCGCCGTCACGCGGGCCGAAGGTGTCGGTGGTGAGCCCGCCGTGGCCCAGCTGGGCGCCGGCGTAGAAGCCGGAAAACGTGCCCTGCGCGCGCGGCGCGGCGGGGGCGCCGGCCTCGCGCTCGGGGATGATCGAGTAATCGCGGTTGCGTGCCGGCGTGTAGCCGACGCTGACCATGACCTGGTTGCGGCTGTACTGGGCGCCCAGGTCGTTGGAGTCGCGATCGATGATGCGCAGGTCGGCACCGACGAACACGGTCGGCATCACGTAGTAGCGCAGGCCGGCGCCGGCGTCGATGATGTCGTCGCTGCGGTCGAAGCTCTG
>DONB01000010.1 GCA_003510325.1 Thiobacillus sp.
ACCTCGACCGGCTGGCCGGCGGCCTGCCGGCACAACCCGAAATCAGCGTGTTTCTCGACGTCGGCGCGTCGGTCGCGCAACATCAGGCCATCGCCGCGCGGCTCAGGCAGCCCGACATCGTCAAGGCCCGCTTTGTGCCCCGGGATGAGGCGCTGGCAACACTCAGCGCCGCGCAGGACCTGGCCGACATTACCGCCGGCCTGACCGAAAACCCGCTGCCGGACGCTTGGGTCATCCGTCCGCACACGGCATCGCGCGATGAACTGGCACGGGTCGCGACCGATCTCGGCAAGTTGCCCGGCGTGGCGGAAACTCATGTCGACAGTCAGTGGGCCGATCGCCTGCAGGCCGCACTTGCCATCGGGCACACCGGCGTCTGGCTGCTGGCCGGGCTGTTCGCCATCGCGCTGGTCGCCATCTCGGGCAATGCCATTCGCGCCCAAGTGCTGGCGCGGCGCGACGAAATTCTGGTCAGCCGGCTGATCGGCGCCACCGACCGCTATGTCCGTCGCCCCTTCCTCTATCTGGGCGCGCTGCAAGGCCTGCTGGGCGGCCTGGCGGCAGGCGGGGTACTGGCTGTGGCGGGCGNNGCGCGCGCCGGTCGAGCGACTGGCCAGCCTCTATGGATCGGCCTACCATCTGCTGCCGCCATCCGCCATCGAGATCGCGGCCGTACTCGGCCTGACCACCCTGTTCGGCTGGCTCGGTGCCTGGTTCTCGGTCACGCGGGCACTGCATCAGGTCGAAGCGGCGCGCTGACCCCGCTACTTGCGGAACCCTTGCCGGTCTTAGCACTCTTATAACGAGAGTGCTAAAATGTTTTAAAGGGGGTTTTACACGCATGAACCAAACGATGTCTTTACCCATTCCTGCCGCCTACAGCTTGGACAGTTATATCCAGACCGTGAATCGCTATCCCATGCTCAGCCTGGAAGATGAGCAGCGACTGGCGCGCGCATGGCATGACAAACAGGATGTCGAAGCGGCCCGCCAGTTGGTGGTTTCGCATCTGCGCGTCGTGGTGAGCGTGGCTCGCCATTATCTCGGCTATGGATTGCCCCACGCCGACCTGATCCAGGAAGGCAANNAAGGTCGCCACCACCAAGGCGCAACGCAAGCTGTTCTTCAATCTGCGCAGCCTGAAGCAGTCGCTCAACGCGCTGACCATCGAGCAGGCCGACGCCATGGCACGCGAACTCAACGTCAGCCGCAAGGACGTGCTGGAAATGGAAACCCGGCTGTCGGGCCACGACGTATCGATCGACCCGACGATGGACGACGGCGAGGAAAGCTACAGCCCGCTGGCTTATCTGGCGAGCCCGGACGAAAACCCGGCTCAGCTGCTGGAACGCGAGCAGACTGAGCGCCTGCGCCACACCGGCCTTGTCAGCGCACTGGAAAATCTCGACGAGCGCAGCCGCCACATCATCAAGGCGCGCTGGCTGACCGAAGGCGAGACCGCGACGCTGCACGAACTGGCCGCCGAGTATGGCGTGTCGGCCGAGCGCATTCGCCAGATCGAGGCACGTGCGCTGCAGAAAATGCGCGCGCTGATTCCTGCGTAAACGCAGCTGCCTCCCATGAAAAAGCCCCGCACAGCGGGGCTTTTTCATGGGCAAACCGTTCGATCAGAAGAACGAGGCAATCAGGACCGAGAGAATGCTGATCCAGGACCAGACGATCAATCCGACCACGACCACCATGGGGAAACCTTGAAAAGTCAGAAGCTGTTTCATCGTGCGAACTCCATTAAAGTTAGTGAATTTTAGTTTATTCGTCTTTACTGCTCAAGCGTCGCCCCGGCAACAAGGGGTCGTCGTCGTCCATCAGGATGCGTTCGGCCGGGCCTTCGAGATCGTCGAACTGGCCGCTTTTGATCGACCAGAACACCCCCACGATGATCAGCAGCACGAAGATGCCGGACAGCAGGAACAGGAACCCCATGATGCCGCTCATGGCGCGACCAGCTCCTGCGTCATTTGATATTGCACCTGGCTGTCGCGCAGCAGGCGCAGTTCGACCAGCCAGCGTCCACTGGCCGGCAAACGCAGCACGCCGCCGTAGACGCCTGCGTCGAGCGCGCTGAGAGGCAGTGTGAGCGCGCTCTGCGCGGCGCCCGGGCGCAGCAGGCGCAATTCGGCCTCGACGCGGTCGACCGGCAGACCGGTGCGGTCCTTGACGCGAACCTGAACCGCACGCGTGGCCTCGTTGCTGTCGAGGCCGGTCAATTCAACCTGCCAGCCGAGCTCCGACTCGCGGTGCGCCTGGGACAGCTCGGACGAAACCCCCTTGGCCGCGCTCTGGCCGTGTTCGACCACCCCGGAAAATCCGCTGTAGACCGCGCCCCCGTCGCTGCCCAGCCACCAGCGGGCAATCGGTTCGGGGAGACCCTTGGTGGCGATATACAGCAGGCTGCCGTTGATCACCACCAGCCCGAGGAAAAAGGCCGTCAGGAGCTTGGGCGCCCAGTGCATGCGTCCGGCACCGCGCCGGCGGAACTGGGTCAGCGCATGCAGCACAAGCCCTGCGGCGAGAAATACCGAAATATGGATGGCGGCCACATCCAGCCCCGGCCAGCGGCCGACGATGAGAACGAAATAGGCGAGCAGCGGCAGCAGCCCCGCCAGCAGCGCGCGCAGGATCGGCGGCAGGCCACGGATCGCGCCGCCTGCCGCGTAGAGCACAAACACCGCGGCCAGTCCGCCGAACAGGGTGGTCAGGGTATTCATGGGCGCTTTCCGGGCATGTCGAAGCGGACCTTCTCGGACCGCACTTCTGCGGGCTTGCCCTGCGGCGTGATGACCAGCTCGAAATGCGTCGTTTTCGCCGCCAATGCCGGCGGCAACCGGACACTCGCCTGCACCAGGCCGCTGTGCCCCGGCTTGATGGTGACTTCGCGGAAGTTGCCGAGATCGAGTGCGCTTTCGGGGATGCCGCGCGCGCTGATCACATAGGTCTGATCCTGCCCCGCCTTGTTGGTGATGCGGATCTGGTAGCGGTTGCGGATGTCGCCATTTGACAGCACCACATAGAGCGGCTGGCGGATCTGGTTGACGGCACGATCGAAACTGCCACGCGTGGCCACGCTATAGACGAGGTAAGCGCTCATCAGCACCAGCGCCACGCCGTAGCCGATGGTTTTCAGCCGCTTCCATTGCACCTTCGGGGCGGCGGGTTCCGGCGAAGCCAGGTTCTTTTCCGAGTCGTAGCGGATCAGGCCGCGCGGAAAGCTGAACGAATCCATGATGGTGTTGCAGGCATCGATGCACAGGCCGCACGAGATGCACTTGTACTGCAGGCCGTCGCGGATGTCGATGCCGACCGGGCACACCTGCACGCACAGGCCGCAATCGACGCAGTCGCCCAGCCCCTTTTCGTGACGCTCGGCCAGGGTGCGCTGACCGGCGCGCGCCGAAGCGCGCCCGTGCGCCGCTTCGCCGCGCCGGGCGTCGTAATGCACGGCCAGGGTTTCCGGTTCATACATGACGCTCTGGAAACGGCCATACGGGCAGACGTAGGTGCAGATCTGTTCGCGCATCAAGCCTGCCGCGGCATAGGTCGACAGCGTGAGAATGCTGGTCGTGATGTAGGCTGCTGTCGCAGCCTGGCCGGTGACGAAATCGATCACCAACTGCGGGGCGTAGGTGAAATAGGCGACAAAAGTCAGGCCGGTCCAGAACGACGCCAGTATCCACAGGGCATGCGTGCCGCCGACCTTGAGGACCTTTTCGCGATCCCACGGCTGACGGTAAAGTCGCACGCGTGCCGGGCGCTCGCCCTGGATCTTGTGCTCGATCCAGATGAAGAAATCGGTCCACAAGGTCTGGAAACAGAAGTAGCCGCAGAATGCGCGGCCGACCAGCCCGGTGACGAAGAACAGCAGAATGGCGGCGATGAACAGAAGCAGCGCCAGCCAGATGACATCCTGCGGATAGACCGTGAGACCGAAGATCAGGAAGCGTCGTCCTGGCAGATCGAACAGGACAGCCTGCGCCGGCGCGTCCAGCCGCGACCACGGCAGCCACGGCAACAGGAAGTAAATCGCATAGGCCAGCACCAGCACCGACGTCTTAAAACGGCGAAAGCGCCCCTTCACCGAACGGGTGAAAATGGGAATGCGCTTCTGATACAAGCCAAGCTGATCTTCTAATCCTGTTTGCATGGTGCCTCAGGGTGGGGTTGCGGGAAACAAAAGCCCCCGAAAACGGGGGCTTTGCTTATCTCTTCAGCCTGCGGCCTTACTGGCCACCGCCCAGTTCATGAACGTAGACCGTCAATACCTTGATTTGTTCGGGAGACAGGCGCCCGGCCCATGCGGGCATCACGCCCTTGTTGAGGCCGCTGGCGATCACATTGCGAATCGCAGAAACCTTGCCTTCGGCGGCGTCGGCAGCCGGCACATCGGCCCACAGCCAGATGTTGTCGGTCAGATTGGGCGCGCCCATATCCTTGCGCCCCGTTGCATTGCTGGTATGGCAGTAATAGCAGGCTGCAGTCTCGCCATTGAACAGCGCATTGCCTGCGGCAGCCTTGGCGCTGTCGTGGCCAATGCCGGAGAGGCTGGCCACATAGTTCGCCAACTGGTCGATCTGCTCGCCGTCGAGCACCTCGCCAAATGCCGGCATATAGCCGCGTCGGCCGTCCATCAGAGTCTGGTGGATCGTGTCGAACGAGCCGCCGTACAGCCAGTCGTCGTCGGTCAGGTTGGGGAAGAAGCCGATCACGCCCTGACCGCCGGCCTGGTGACAGGGCGCACAGTTGTCGGAAAACAGAGCCTTGCCCGCCGACAGGATGAAGCCGTTCATTTCAGGGTCTTTGGCGATCTGCTCGTAGGACATCGCCGAAACCTTGTCGAAATAGGGCTTTTGCGCGACCGCGGCCTGATTCAGGTCTTCCAGCAGAAGGGCGCGGGTGTTCCAGCTGTGCGTCTTGGTTTCGCCTTCGCTGTTGACGTAGGTGATGTCCGACACGCCGCCGATCCACCCCTTGCCGATCGGCCATGACGGATAGATGGTCCAGTAGATGATGGAGAAAATCACCGTGGCGTAGAACGTGTAGACCCACCACACCGGCAGCGGATTGTTGTATTCCTGCAGGTCGCCGTCCCAGGCATGGCCCGTGGTTTGAACCGTTTGAGATTGTAGTTTTTGCTCGCTCATTGCTTGTCCTTCGTGTCGTCTTTATCGCCTGGCTGATCGTCGAGAAACGGGATGTCGCGGTACGACTCGAGTTGCTTGCCCCGCTGTTTGCTACCGTAGACGTAGATCAGGATGCCGATAAAGGTGACGAAAAAAATGATCAGGGCCAGCGGCTTGGTGTTTTCGGGTTTGGAAAACCACATCAGCCATTCCATGCCGCGCTCCCCGCCTGAGATCAGCGATTGCCGACGAACGCGTCGTCAGCATACTTGCTGAAATCGACCATGGTGCCCAGAACCTGCAGATAGGCCACCAGCGCATCCATNNTTGCGCAGCGCCTTCATGCGGGCCGCCGCGTCGGAGATATCCAGCGGCGTCGACATCAGCCAGGGATAATTCGGCATCACCGACTCGGGCACCATCGAGCGGGGCGCCACCAGATGCTGCACATGCCATTCGTTCGAATACTTTCCGCCGACGCGCGCGAGATCCGGACCGGTGCGCTTGGAACCCCACTGGAANNTCGCGGAACGGGCGGATCATCTGCGAATGGCAGGTGTAGCAGCCTTCGCGGATATAGATGTCACGACCGCGTTGCTCCAGCGGGGTGTAGGGGCGCACGCCCTCGACTTTCTCGATGGTCTTGTCGATGAAGAACAGTGGCGCGATTTCCACCAGGCCGCCGACGCTGATCGCCAGCATGGTCAACACGGCCATCAGGCCGATGTTGGTTTCAATCCATTCGTGTTTGAAGTTGATATTCATGTCTAGTCTTCTCTGTATCAGGCATGGGCCATCTTGGCGGCCAGCTTCGCTTCCAGTGCGGCGCTCTCACGCTTGCCCTGACGGATCGTCATGAACATGTTGAAGGCCATCATTGCAGCGCCGCTGAGGAAGAACATGCCGCCGATCGCACGCATTGCGTAGAAGGGCATCATCGCCGCAACCGATTCGACAAACGAGTACTGCAGGTTGCCGAACTCGTCGAACGCACGCCACATCAAGCCCTGGGTGATGCCGGAAATCCACATCGCGACGATATACAGCACGATGCCGATGGTGGCGA
>DONB01000238.1:0-261 GCA_003510325.1 Thiobacillus sp.
GCGGCACCGACGGCCACAAATACATCAACGGCGTGCTCGACAAGCTGGCGCAGGACGTGCGCGCGGTGGAAATCGCGCATGCACGCAAGAAAGACTAGGAACAGGATTGCGGCCGGCCATGAACGGCCATCATCGCGCGTTCCGCCTTGTCCATTGAACCTTGCCTCCTGAGTCTCGCGTGGAATTCGACCTCATCGCCCGCCACTTCACCCGCGCCACGCCCGGCGCGGTGCTCGGCGTGGGCGACGACTGCGCGCTGCT
>DONB01000238.1:317-3475 GCA_003510325.1 Thiobacillus sp.
GTCGGCGGCGACACCACGCGCGGGGCACTGACGATCAGCATCACGGTGATGGGCGAAGTGCCGCCGGGCGAGGCGCTGCGCCGCGACGGCGCCCGGGCCGGCGACGACGTCTGGGTGTCCGGCACGATCGGCTCGGCGGCGCTGGCGCTGGCCTATCGCCAGGGACGCCTGTTCATGGAACAGATCGACGCCGCCAAGGTATTGCCCGCGCTCTACCTGCCGACGCCGCGGGTCGAACTCGGCATCGCGCTGCGCGGCATCGCGACCAGCGCGATCGACATTTCCGACGGCCTGCTGGGCGATCTCGGGCATATCCTGAAGCGTTCGCACGTCGGCGCCGTGCTCGAGTTCGCAACGCTGCCGACGNNGCTTCACCGCGCCCGCCGACCGCCGCGACGCGGTCATCGCTGCCGCGAAGACCGCAGGCGTCGCAGTGACGCGCATCGGCCGCACCACCGCCGAACCGGGGCTGACGGTGATCGGCAGCGACGGCCAGCCCATGCCCTTCGAGCATACCGGCTATGACCACTTTGCGGCCTGACCTCAAATTCCTGTTCGCGCACCCGGCGCACCTGATCGCGTTCGGCTTCGGCACCGGCCTTGCGCCCAGGGCGCCGGGCACCGTCGGCACCCTGCTGGGCCTGCCGCTGTTCTGGCTGGTCGTCGCCGTTGCGCCCGACCTGCCCAACCGGATCGTTCTGCTGATCGCCGCCTTCCTCGTCCGCATCTGGGCCTGCGGCCGCACCGGCCGCGCGCTGGGCGTCGCCGACCATGGCGGCATGGTGTGGGACGAGATCGCCGCCTTCGCGCTGGTGCTGCTATTCACCCCGGCGGGCTGGCTGTGGATCGGGCTGGCATTTGCACTCTTTCGCCTGTTCGATATCCTGAAGCCCTGGCCGATCCGGCTGGCTGACAGACGCCTGAAGGGCGGCTTCGGCGTGATGTTCGACGATCTTCTGGCGGCGCTGTACGCGATCGCCGCCATCAAAGGACTGCAATGGCTCGTGTGAGCGACGAAGAACTGCACCAGCTTGCTGCCGAACTCGGCGAGAAGCTCAGAGCGCGCGGCTGGATGCTCGCCACTGCCGAATCGTGCACCGGCGGCTGGGTCGGGCAACTGCTGACCTCGCTGCCCGGCAGCTCGCACTGGTACGAGCGCGGCTTCATCACCTATGCCAACGCCGCCAAGATCGAGATGCTCGGCGTGCCGCATGCAACCCTGGAATCCCATGGCGCCGTGTCCGAGGAAACCGCCGCGGCCATGGCCGCCGGCGCGCTGAAACACAGCCACGCCCAGGCCGCGCTCGCCATTTCCGGCATCGCCGGCCCCGGCGGCGGCACCCCGCAAAAGCCGGTCGGCCTCGTCTGCTATGGCTGGGCGCTGGAAGACGGCACCATCATGTCGTCCACCTGCCGTCTCGACGGCGATCGCGAGGAAATCCGCTCGCGCGCGGTGGCGGCGGCGCTGCGGGGATTGATCGAGCTGGTGGGTTAGTTACAAGCTACAAGATTCAAGTTGCAAGGAATGTGCGGCTCACGCCGCGCTCTTTATAAACTTGCGACTTGTAACTTGAATCTTTAACTGAACGCCCACGCCGCGAACGGTTCGATCTCGTCGCGGTTCAGCAGCATCAGCTGGCAGGCGTTCGGGTTCAGGCTGTGGTCCGGGGTGGTGTCGACGCCCAGGCGCTGCAGCACGTAGCCCAGCAGCGCGCGCCGCACCTTCACCTCGATGACCTCGCCGCTGGCGCCGTAATCCAGCAGCAGGCTCTCGCGCCTGGGCGCATCGAGCCCGCGGTGCGGAACGAGCTGCAGGCTCACCCATTCCACCCAGTCGTCGTCGTACTGCTCGCCCGATTCGGCGGGCGCGTCCAGGCATTCGGCCGCCACGATGCGCGACAGCACGAAATCGCGAAAGTCGCAGCTGTCCTCGCTGTAGGCCCGCACATGCCAGCGCAGCCCGGTGTTGACTAGGGTATGGGGTTCGAGGATGCGCGCGCCCTGGCTGTCGCGGCCGGACAGCGAGCGGTAACTCACCTGCAGCTTGCGGCGGCCATGGATGGCACGGGTGATCTGCGCCAGCGTCGGCGCGCCCGGCAGCCGTGCCGGCAGCGGCAGCGATGCGGTCGGCACGCCATAGACCCGCGTGTCGCCGTAGGGTCCGTTCGCCACCGCCAGATTGGCCGCGATGACGGGCAGCACGCCAGCGGGCGCGAGGTCGGCGAACACGGCGGCAAACCCTGCAGCCGGCACGAAGCCGAACACGCTGTGGTTGTAGACCAGGTTGCCGGGCGCCAGATCGCCGTAGAGCTTGAGGTCCTTGGTCGCGGCGGGATCGGACAGGCCGAAGGCGCGAGCGACGTCGCTGCGGGTCACCCCCCCGGCATACCAGGCCATGATCTCGATGTACTGCAGCCGCTGGCGCGTCGCCCACTTCACGTCCAGCCGCATTTTTTCCTTTGTATTCATGAAGCTCGCTCCGCTGCGCGCCAGTTTGCCGGAATTATAGGGAGCTCCCTGTCAAATACAAACTATCAAGTTGTATTTTTTATGTAGGTGATATTTTATATTGACACATAGAAATATATACCCTACATTGCACCTCATGCAGACGCACAACCGCCTGCCATCCACGCAAACCGATTGATAGGAGAGAAAACCATGGCTACCCCCGCATTGGCAGAAGACAAATCGAAGGCGCTCGCCGCCGCGCTCGGCCAGATCGAAAAGCAGTTCGGCAAGGGTTCGGTCATGCGCCTGGGCGACCACGACGTGTCGCGCGACATCCAGGCCGTCTCCACCGGCTCGCTCGGACTCGACATCGCACTCGGCGTCGGCGGACTGCCGCGCGGCCGCGTGGTCGAAATCTACGGCCCGGAATCGTCCGGCAAGACCACGCTCACCCTGCAGGTCATCGCCGAAATGCAGAAAATGGGCGGCACCGCCGCCTTCATCGACGCCGAACACGCGCTCGATCCCAACTATGCGCAAAAACTTGGCGTCGACGTCGACAACCTGCTGGTCTCGCAGCCCGACACCGGCGAACAGGCCCTGGAAATCGCCGACATGCTGGTACGCTCCGGCTCGGTCGACGTGGTCGTCGTCGACTCGGTCGCCGCGCTCACGCCCAAGGCCGAAATCGAAGGCGAAATGGGCGA
>DONB01000045.1 GCA_003510325.1 Thiobacillus sp.
ATGATGTCGCCGGACTGGCCGTGAAACGCGATCAGGCCCGAGCCGCCGTTGTCGACCCAGACGTCGCACAGCTTGCGCAACAGGTCGGAGGAATAATGCATGCCGGCCGGCGGCTGCACGCGCAGGGTATGGAATTCGGCCGCCTCGGGAAACAGCGGCTTGCCGGATTCGTCCTTCAGTTCGGTAAAGCGCGGGATGATGCCGCCGCCATAGCCGAACACCCCCACCGTGCCGCCTTTCCAGAAGCCCTTGCGGGTTTGGTAGGAGGTTTCGAGCTGGCCCATCAGGTCGGACATCATCGGGTTTTCGCGGGCCAGACGCTTGAGCCCGGTGACAAAGCTGGGCCAGGGGCCGCTTTCGAGCTGGTCGAGCATGGGGGTGTCAGGGAGGGTGCGAGTAGACATGGCAGTCTCCTGTCGGAACGAAGACATTTCCACTGTAGACAATACTTGAGCGATTTGCTCGGGATTTTCCCTGTGCCGGTGTTCAGGCCGCCATTGCGCGCGTCATAGCCTTTGGCCGCGGTGGCCAGCAATCCGGAGCGTCAGCATCACCCCCTCTGGATCGCCGCGCCCCCGCGGGCCTCGCGATGACGGCCCGGCCCCCATTGCCAAAAGTCCATAAATGGACTACCTTTCGATTACTAGTTCATTTCAATACTGGCATGGAGGGCAAGATGCAAACCCCAGCACACGCCGTAAAGGCCCAGAACAAGCCGAACAGCCGCGACCTGTCCGCCGCCGGCCTGCGCGCCTTCTTCAACATCGCGCGCGACTGGGGGCTCAACACCGACGAGCAGATGGTGCTGCTGGGCACCCCGGGCCGGTCCACCTTCTTCAAGTGGAAATCCGCCCCCGAGAGCGCCGACCTCAAGCGCGACACCCTCGAGCGCCTGTCCTACCTGCTGGGCATCTACAAGGCGCTGCAGGTGCTGCTGCCGTCGACGGCAGCGGCCGATGCCTGGGTGAAAAAGCCCAATACCGCGCCGCTCTTCGGCGGCAAGAGCGCGCTCGACCGCATGCTCGGCGGCAACGTCGCCGACCTGGTGGCCGTCCGCCAGTATCTGGACGCCCGGCGCGGTGGTTGGGCCTAGGCGGGGGTGGGCTTGAGCTATCCCGCCACGCGCCTGAGCTGGAACCCGGCCTACCGCGTCATCCCCAGTCGCTTTCCTTCCATCGGCCTGTTCGAGCGCGTGGCCAGCCCGGAGGATTTCGACGCCCTCTATGCGCTGGAGGCCATGACCAACGACCGCATCCGCGACGAAGTCGGCGAGATCAGCCTGGTTCCCCCCGACGAGCGGCTGTTCGGCCCCGGCAGCACCTGCATCATGGCCGCCTTCACCCACCTGAACCCGCAGGGCAGCCGCTTCAGCGACGGCACCTATGGCGTGTTCTATTGCGCACGCAAGCAGGACACCGCCATCGCCGAAACCCGGTATCACGCGGCGCTTTTCATGGCGGCCACCCACGAGCCCCCCATGCGCTTGCAAATGCGGCTTTACACAGTGAAAGCGAAGGGCGAGGTGGCCGATCTGCGAGAGGCAAGCCAGGCCGACCCGCGCATCGTCGATCCCGACGACTACGGCCATGCCCAGGGCATCGGGCGAAAACTCAGGTCCGACGGGATACGCGGCATTCTTTACCCCTCGGTGCGGCACCCCTCCGGCGAATGCCTGGCTGCCTTCAGCACGGCATTGTTGAAAAACTGCCTGCATGCGGCTTATCTCGAATACAACTGGAACGGGCAGGGGATCGATGCGGTGTTCGAGGTATCGCAGGTGCTGTGACGCGCAGGCAAGATCGCCGAGAAGCTGGCGCATCTGCGCAAGCTGGATGAGGAGGCGGGGAAGGGGGAANNAAGCGGACGCAAAATACGTCACAAGGAAGATCCTGGAACTGCGCTAAAATTTCCGAAACTACAAAGGCAGATGGATGGGGAGCAACGAAGCCTTTTCGCGCGTCGTCATCGACGCGCTACTGGCCGATCAGGGATGGAACACCCAGGACACCAACAGCGTTCGCTATGAGGTCGTGTTGGGGGACGGCACGCGCGCCGACTATGTTCTCTGCGACCGCCACGGTCGATCTCTAGCCGTCATCGAGGCCAANNGACGCCACCGAGCAAGCCAAAAACTACGCCCGCCAGCTCAATGTGCCCTATGTCTTCCTCGCCAACGGCCAGGAGATTCGTTTCTGGGACTGGCAGCGCGAAGCCTACCCCCGCCCGGTCAAGACTTTCTTCAAGCAGGATGACCTCGAACGCCGCGCCGCCACCGCGCAGGTCAACCGTGACCTGCTCGAAGTCCCCATCGACTCCCGCATCGCCGGGCGCGACTATCAGCAGGCGTGCATCGACACCCTCTGCAAGGAAATGGGGCAAGGCCGCCGTAAGCTCCTGGTCGAAATGGCCACCGGCACCGGCAAGACACGCACCGCCGCCGCGCTCATCAAGCGCTTGTTCGAGGCCAACGCCGTCACCCGTGTGCTGTTCCTGGTGGACCGCATCCCGCTTGCCAAGCAGACCGAGGACGCGTTCGCCGAGCACCTGCCTGACTACCCCGCCTATGTACTGCGCACGGGTCGTCGCTTTCAGGACGAGAAGCTCATCACCATCACCACGCTGCAAAGCATGGTGAACATCTACAGCGACTATTCCTCCGGCTACTTCGACCTCGTCATCTCCGACGAATGCCACCGCAGCATTTATGGCAAATGGAGCGGCGTGCTCAAGCACTTCGACGGCGTGCAGATCGGCCTGACTGCCACGCCCTGCGTCGCCAACCTGGATGACATGGCGCCCGACGAGGAAGACAAGCTTTTCGTGCGCGACACCCTGCGCTTTTTCGAGGTGGACAAGCCCACCTTCTCCTACAAGCTCAAGGACGCCATCCACGACGGCCATCTGGTGCCGTATCAAATCTACAAGGCCAAGACCGTGAAGACCGCCGCCGATGGCGGCTTCGAGGTGAAAAAGGATGAGCTCGATTGGGCGGCGATGGATGCCGCTACCCGTACCGAGTTTGAACAGCTTTTCAAGGACACGGACCGCATCACGGTCGATCCCAACGCGCTGGAACGCCGCTTCACTATCCCGGAGCGCAACCGGGCCATGGTGCGCGAGTTCCGTCAGGTGATGGAAAACGGCTACCTCGACCACAAGGGCGTGCTGCGCAAGCCCTTGCTCGGCAAAACCATCATTTTCGCCGTCTCCAAACGCCACGCCGCCACGCTGGCCGAATTGCTGGACGCCGAGTTTGCCGACAAGAAGCCGTCGCCCGAGGTGCGCTACGCCGACTATGTCGTGTCCGNNAAGGAGCCGTTCCCGCAGATTCTCGTGTCGGTGAACATGCTCGACACCGGCTTTGACTGCCCCGAGGTGGTCAACCTGGTCTTCGCGCGCTTCACCCGCTCCGCCATCCTGTATCAGCAGATGCGTGGACGCGGCACCCGCAAGGCCGACAAGAAGCCGATCTTCACGCTGTTCGACTTCGTCGGCGTGGCCGACTACCACGGCGATGACGAGGAATACGCCCAAGGTGGCATCGTCGTCGCCAAGCAGGCGCTCAAGAAAAAATACGAACCGCGCCGCCTGCTTGCGCTCGACATCAATGACCATATCGACCCCGCCACGCGTGAATGGGTCACGGTGGATGAAAACGGCAACATGGTTTTCCCCGAGGCCAGCGAGCAGAAGGCAGCCGAGCTTGGCGCCCGCTTCGAGGCCTGGCTGCTGCAACAGACGAACCTCAATCCCGAGCGGGAGCGCTGGCTGCGACTGCTGGGCAGCCAGATACGCGCCAAC
Organism: Thiobacillus sp.; assembly: GCA_003510325.1. GTDB lineage: Bacteria > Pseudomonadota > Gammaproteobacteria > Burkholderiales > Thiobacillaceae > Thiobacillus. The sequence continues at coordinate 3,802 of DONB01000045.1, forward strand.
GCTGACACCCTTGGCGAGGTTATGCCCGAGCATTTCGCCTACTTCCAGCTGTTCTCCCAGATGGGCGGCCTCAACGAGGCACGCCGGATTTTTGGTGGGGCAGGCCCATTGGAAAGCCTGCTGGAATCCCTCAATGCCGCCGTCTTCGACGGCGATGCGTCTTCAGGCCCGCTCGACGACACCCAGCCACACGCGCGGCACTGATAACAACGACAAGGACGTTTCATGCCCCTGACCCCCAAGATGCGCCAGGACCTCTGGGATATCGAAAACTATCTCTTCGGCGGCGGCTATCCCGACCCCGTGAGCAACGCCGAGCAGCTTTCCTTCCTGTTCTTCTTCTACCTGGTCGAAGGCATCGACGCTGAAAACGCCCACAAGGCCAAGGTGATGAAACAGCCCTACGCCTCGCTCTTTGCCGGGGAATGGGCGCTCAAGAATCCGCTCAATGCCACGGACGGCAAGCCGACCATCCTGCGCGACCGTTTCCGCTGGTCGGTTTGGGCCAGGGCGCTCACCGGCGAAGCCCTGGTTCGTTTCGTGCGCGACGAGGTGTTCGCCTTCTATGCCGAAATGGGCGCGCAGGCCGCGCAGAATTTCATGTCGGGCGCGCGGTTGACCATCATCGAGCCCACCGTGCTGACCCAGGTGATCGGCAAGGTGGACGAGTTGCGCCTCGACCAGTCCGACGCCGACACCAAGGGCGATCTCTTCGAAGACCTGTTACGTCGCATCAAGCAGGCCGGCTCGCTGGGCCANNGGGCCAGTTCCGCACGCCGCGCCACATCATCCGTGCCATCGTCGAAATGATCGACCCCAAGGTGGGCGAAACCATCTACGACCCCGCCGCTGGCACGGCAGGTTTTCTGGTGGCGGCCTATAACCATATCCGCCTCGCCAACTCGTCCCCGACCGCCATCCACGAAGATGATGTCGACGGCAAGAAGCAAAGGCGCGGCCTGGGCGACAGACTTTCCGCCGCGCAGGTTTCGGCGCTGAACAACACCACCTTCTACGGTAACGATGTCGATCCCAAGATGGTGCGGCTCGCCACCATGAACCTCACCCTGCGCGGCCTGTCCAATGTCCGCATCCTGCTGCGCAACGTGCTCACCACCACGCTGGACAACGAAATGAAGCACGAACTGGGCCTGCCGCAGGACGGTTACCACGTCGTGCTCGCCAACCCGCCGTTCTCCGGCCGGG
>DONB01000146.1 GCA_003510325.1 Thiobacillus sp.
CCGATCCGCGAACGGGCGCAGTACTACGAAGACAATCCCGACCAGGTGCGCAACATCCTCGCCGACGGCTGCGAGAAGGCGCAGGAACTGGCGCGCGACACCATGCGCGACGTGCGCGAGGCGATGGGGCTGACGTTCGGCTGAACCCGGCCACATCCTGCGCTGACAAAGCACTTCAACCGTCGTGCCCCGCGCCCTGATCGTCCATTATTCGCGCACGGGGCATACTGCCCGGCTCGCGCATGTTCTGGCTGCCGAAATCCGCCGGCGCGGCTATGAGGTCGAAACAGAGGCCGTCCGGGTCGAGCGCGACTGGAACAAATGGCTGCTGCCCTTACCCTTGCTGCCCCTGCTGCCGCTGCTTCCCGTATACCTGATGAGTGCGCGCTTCCGTCGCGTCTGGCACCGGATCTATTTCCAGCCGGAACAAGCGATCCGGCCGCTCGTCCTCCCTGACGTGTCCGCCTACGATCTGGTGCTGCTCGGCACGCCGAAGTGGCTCTACCTGGCCTTTCCGGTGGCCCGCTGGCTGAAGACGGTGCGTGGGCTGACGGGCAAGCGCGTGGCGCCCTTCGCGACCTTCTGCGGCCCGCCGCTCAAGGTGTTCGAACTGGAAATGCTGTTCGATCCGCTGGAGTCGCGCCTTCGGACGCTCGGTGCGACCGTGGTCGACCGCATGGCGGTTTCGAGCAACTCACATCCGTACTTCTTCTTCGGCGAGATGGAGCGCCTGTTCCGTTTCATCAGCCGCAAGGCCTTCGGGCGGCCGCTCGTCGATTTCACGCTGGATGGCGAGGTCGGCCAGGCCGAGGTGCAGCGGTTCTGCGACGCCGTGTGTTCGAAATGAATCAGCCGCGACGTCTCGAAGAGCCCAATCGGCAGGGGGCGCAATGCGCACCCGCCGTCGGTCTACTGCTTGAAATCCACGCGCCCCACCACGCGAGGCGCTTCGCCCGCCCGCAGTTGCAGCCCGACGCCTTCGCCTGAACCCACGCCGTAACCGGCAACCGCCTGGATGTTGACGAAGTGGGTCACCATGACGAGCAAGGGGCCGTCCGCGGGCTGCCTGGCAAAAAATGCATTCAGCGCGACCAGACTGCTCAGGCGGTCCTGGGTGCGCTCGAAAAACGAATTGAGCGCAGGCAGGGGCGTCACTGGCCCGAGTCTGAGCAGGCGCGCGGTTTCCAGACAGCGACACCACTGGCTGGAATAGACCCGGGTTTCCCACACACCCTGCCGGTGCAGCCACTCGCCGATGGCTGTCGCCTGGGCGCGTCCGCTGGCGTCCAGATTTCGTTGGGTGGCGCAATCGTCCAGCTGGAATTCGGGCGGGTCACCGAAGCCGAGTGCATGGGCGTGCCGCAGCATCAGGACGTGGCCGCCCTGTTTCAGGCGTGCCGCAAGATCGATTTCGCTCGAAGTGGCCAGCGTGGACGCAAGCATGCCCGACACAATCATCCAGCCGCCAAACCACCGAATCCAATAGGTCCGCCAGCGATTCATGGGCGAATCCTTTCCTGAAGACTGCCTTGTCGTTCCTGCGCCGAGAAACTGCAGAGGCTCGGCGGGCATGCAAGGTCCGTTCCTGATTTGTAGCATCAACCCGACCGGATCGAACGGGCCCGGCCAACAGGAGCTGTTCAGCTATCGGGGCCCGGTTTCACGGTCCGCAGCTTCTTGGTTTCGCCTCGCCGCTGCTTGCTTTCCAGCCGCCGTTTTTTGGAGGCCAGCGTGGGACGGGTGGGCCGGCGCGGCTTGTCCACTTCGCAGGCTTCGCGAATCAGCTCGATCAGACGTTCCAGCGCATCGTCGCGATTGCGCCGCTGGCTGCGGTAGCGTTCGGCCGAGAGGATCANNCTTGTTGACGTTCTGCCCGCCGGGGCCCGAGGCGCGCACAAAATCCTCCTGGATTTCGCGCTCGTCGAGTTCGATCCGGGCGTTGACCCGGATCATGCGCTGGGCCTTGTGGCTACCACTTCACCACATGGACGTTGTTGAGCGTGCGCCCGAGGAAGCGCTCGCCGATGGTCTGGAATCTGAGCGGCACGTCGGTGACGTAGAAGTCGTAGCGCGGTTGGGCGGGGCCGGGGTTGGCGAGCTTCTTGTCCGCCAGCACCGCGGCGACCTGCTCGGCCATCGCCTCGGCGGAATCGACCAGCGCGACCCCCTCGCCGACAACCTGGCGCAGCAGCGGCTTCAACAGCGGGTAATGCGTGCAGCCGAGCACCAGGGTGTCGATGTGCTCGGCCATCAGCGGCTTCAGGTAATCCTGCGCAGTCAGCCGGGTGACTTCGTGGTCGAGCCAGCCTTCCTCCACCAGCGGCACGAACAGCGCGCAGGCCTGCGAATGGATGCGCGAATCGGGTGCGTAGTCGTGGATGGCGCGCGCATAGGCGTTGCTGTTGATGGTGGTGGGGGTGCCGATGACGCCGATTTTCCTGCCGCCGCGCGCCGACACCGCGCCGGCGTCGATGACGTCGAGCACCGGCACCGGCGACAGGTCCTTGACGATTTGCGAGGCCACCGCCGCCATGGTGTTGCAGGCGATGACCAGCAGCTTGACGTCCTTTTCCAGCAGAAACTGCGCGATCTGGGTGGTGAAGTGGGCGATGGTCTCGACCGATTTCACGCCGTAGGGCACGCGCGCGGTGTCGCCGAAATAGACGATGTTCTCGTAGGGCAGACGCTCCATCAGCGCGCGCACCACCGTCAGCCCGCCAATGCCGGAATCGAATACGCCGATCGGGGAATTTGCATTCGTGGACATGGGTGGCAGGATGGCGGGATGAGAAAGACGGCATTTTACCCGCAGGACTTCAAAGCACGGTGTATCCCATGAGCGGTTGCGGCTGCGAGTCAGTGTGCGGCGCGGCGCCGCCCGATCCGGGCTACCGGCGAGCGCTGTGGATCGCGCTGGTGCTGAACGCGCTGATGTTCGGCGTCGAGATCGTTGCCAGCTTTGCGGCGCAGTCGGTGTCGCTCTTGGCCGACGCGGTCGATTTCCTCGGCGACGCCGCCAACTACGGCGTCGCGTTGTTCGTGCTCGGGCTGGCCCCGGTGTGGCGTTCGCGCACCGCGCTGTGGAAGGGCTGGCTGATGGTCGGCTACGGCGTGTTCGTGCTCGGCAAGTCGGCCTGGCAGTGGACGGCCGGCATCGTGTTGGAGCCTTTCATCATGGGCTGGGTGAGTTTGCTGGCGCTGGCGGTCAATGTCGGCGTTGCGGCGCTGCTGTATGCGCATCGGCAGGGCGACGCCCAGGCGCGTTCGGTGTGGCTGTGCTCGCGCAACGATGC
>DONB01000254.1 GCA_003510325.1 Thiobacillus sp.
TTGCTGATGTCGGCTTCGGCTGCTGCCACGTCGATCAATTCGGATTTGTTCATGTGTATCCCTTACGTTGGTTGTGAAAATGAGGTGCCCCAAAAAGCATTCCAGTGGCATCGGACCATCCGCAAACAGGTGCGGCCAGTTGAACGCCGGATTGATTATCGGCCTACCGGCAAGAATATTAAAGCCCAGATTGCCTGTTTTTTATTACCAGGGTTCGTAGCGCTCGATCCGCTCCGTTTCCGCCTCCGCGTCCGCCACCCAGGCCCGCAGGGCCGGAAGCGCCAGAATCGCACCCGCATAGGCCTGCGCCGCCCCCTCCAGCGCCACCCCGTAGGTCTGAAAGCGCAGCACCACCGGCGCATACATCGCATCGGCAATGCCGAAGCGCCCGAACAGGAAATCGCCGCCCTGGCCAAAGCGGGCGCGGCAATCCGTCCAGATCGCCAGGATGCGCTCGATGTCCGCCAGGCATTCCGGCGTGCGCCCCTTGCCCGGATAGCGGGCGCGAATATTCATCGTCATGTGCTCGCGCAGCGCCCCGAACCCCGCATGCATCTCCGCGCTCACCGAGCGCGCCGCCGCTCGTGCCGCGGCATCGGCCGGCCACAGGCCCTGCTCGGGGAAGCGCTCGGCGAGGGTTTCGCAGATCGCCAGCGAATCCCACACCCGGATGTTGCCATCATGCAACGCCGGCACCTTGCCCGAAGGCGACCACTTCGCCAGTTCCGCTTCCGCCCCGGGCCGGTATAGCGGAATGCGCACCTCCTCGAAGGGAATGCCCGCCTGGCGCAACACCAGCCAGGGCCGCAGCGACCAGGACGAATAGTTCTTGTTGCCGATGACGAGGGTGAGGGGAGACATGGTGGGCCGATCCTTGGAAACGGGTGCGGACACAAAGTTACATGAGCGAAGGCAAGGATGGAATGCGGAGGCTGTTCATGCCGCCGGGAGGCCGGAAAATTTTAGAGCCGTCCAAAGAGGGGCATAATTCCACCGCCCCCTGTCCACTTGCCAATCCGCGACAACAGGGCCGGAGGCTCAATTAATCGATAACAATCATTTCAGGGAGGAAGCATGAAGATACAGATTTCACGCTTGTCGCCGCATCAAAACGGCAAAGTGTTCGGGGTGCTCACCGCGCTCGTCTCGTTGGTTTTCGTGATCCCGATGGCGCTGCTGGTTTCCTTCATGCCGCCGGGCGTCGATGCCAATGGAAATGTAGTCAACCAGCCATCAGCCGCATTTTTTCTGGTTTTCCCGATTGTGTATCTTGTCATGGGCTACATCATGACCGTGGCAGGCTGCGCGCTATATAACCTGATGTTCAAGTACCTCGGTGGCATCGAGTACGAATCGCGCGACCAATAGGCTTGGTGCTTCGTTCGAACAGGGAAGGGGATTGCTTGATGAAGGCGTCCGGAAAAGCCGGGCCAGTTCAAGCTGATCCCTTTAGTTGCCGTCAGCAGCACACCTCGCCCCACCCCAATCGTCCGATCACCTCGGCGAAGTCTTCGGCCAATCCGGCCTGCAAGTGCAAAGCCTGTCCGCCGACCGGATGCGCCAGCCGCATTTCGGTAGCCGCCAGGAACAAGCGCGGGTGGCCGAACAGCGTCTGGAACAGGCGGTTGTGCCGTCCCTTGCCGTGCGTCGCGTCGCCGATGATGGGGTGTGCGATGTGCTTCATGTGACGGCGCAGCTGGTGCCAGCGGCCGGTCAGCGGTTCCAGCTCGACCAGCGCATAGCGGCTGCTGGGGTAGCGGTCCACCCGATACGGCAATTCCACCGTCGCCAGCCGGCGGTAGCGGGTGTGCGCGGCCTGTGCGGCGCCACGGGCGGCAATCCCGGCATGCTCGTCCGCCATGCGCTGCAGCGGATGATCGATCTCGCCCGATTCCGGCGGATGCCCGCGCACCACCGCAACATAGCGCTTGCTCACCTCGCCGCGTTCGAACTGGCTGCTCAACGTACGCCCGACCTCGCGATCCAGCGCAAACAGCAGCACGCCGGACGTCCCCTTGTCGAGTCGATGCACCGGATAAACCGGCTGGCCGATCTGGTCGCGCAGCATCTGCAAGGCAAAACGGGTTTCGTGGCGATCCAGCACGCTGCGATGCACCAGCAGCCCCGCCGGCTTGTGTATGGCAATCAGGCTGTCGTCGCGGAATAGGATCGGCAGCGATCCGCACGCATCCCCGGACACGCTACTTCCTGCCCTTGCACGGAAACCGCGCCGCCAGCGCCTGCTGCATCACCTCGGCGGCCGGCTGGGTCAAGGATTCGGGATGCGCATCGATCCACTCCACCAGCGCCCCCGGCGCCACGTTCCGGTCGCGGGCATCCAGGCAAAACGCCGCCTTGCCCCTGCCGTAGTGATGCGCCGCGTCGATATAGCCGTCGAGATAACTGTGGCACATCACGGAAAGCGTCTTCACCGTATCCGCACTTTTGCACATGCGCAGGATCACGCTGCCGTTCTTGCCGTGAAGCTCGCTGGCCTGGGCAGGCATGCATAAGAACAGGCCGAGGCATACGGCCAGGTGGGCTGGCAGGAAACGGGATTTGACTGCGGTTGAGCGCATCGCACAGAAGACAAGAAATTCATTGGCACTTCGGGAAGTGTCGTGGGCCTGGCAGGCTCAGTCAATCCGAAGTTTTGGCTGTAAGAACGCGAAGGCCGATTGTCAGGGCAGATCGTGTCCTTTGAGTGCAGCCGGTTTTAATCTGAACCCGAACCACTTACCCTATGTGGCTATTCTCGTGTCTAGTGGCTTACGCTTTTCTCCATACATTGAGGTGTACTCGACAACTAGCCCTAGTCGGCTCAATTGCTTATCCAAATCCTTCAGTTCCGCTGTATTCATAAGCGGTAGCTTTAGCGCAAGAATGGTTTCAGAATCGTTCGCACGCATGACCTCATCCGGACCAAAGAATCGGGTTCTGAGGCTGAGGAAGTTAGGTATAAGTCCTTTAATTAAAGAGTCGGCGTCCTTGCCTGTTGGGAGTGGTTGTTCCACTCCATCTACGAAGACACTCCACTTATTAAGTATCGCTGGGCCGAGCCCATTATTTCGTAGTTCGACTGAGTAATAGAAAGCGGGCTCTTGGTAGTTTGTATGTGTTTCGATATGGGTTTGTAGATGAGGCCGCACTGATAAGCGGTTGTGTTCCCGAGTTAACCAAGCTTGGAGTGCCACAACTGCCGCGGCTGTTAGCGCGATAATGTTCGCTGCGTTGTCGCCTATGAAGTCCCAGGTATTGCACACCCATTCAGCCACCACTAAGAGTTCCTGCGCCACGGCTGTTCTTCTCCCATGTCAGTTGTGGGGACTATGGTAACGGACAGGCCGGTAGAGCGATAAGGGTTAGCATCGCAAAAAAGCTGAAGGGAATGTCTCGAGCCATAAGCGCGAGCCATAAGGGGTCAGTTCAGCTTCGAAATAAATATGAATGCGATCCTTTGACGTGGCCTCAGCATCCTGATGCTGAGTTTATGGGGGCGGCATTTGCCAATTCTCGAAGGCATACGCGCTCGCCCAGCCCGTCTTCAGGAAAACAGAACCAACTCCCCGTCCCGGTCGTACGCCAGGTAATTGGAGATCGCGCCGTTCTGGATCGAGTGGATCATTGTTTTCAGGGGCTCCTGCGCGTCTTCGCTGCTCGGCATCACGCCCGCACGCCCTGCCAGGCAGGCGACGAACACGATTTTCCAGTCCTGCCCGGTGTGGCGCGATTCCTCGACGAGATCGGAAAAATCGCCCAGCTCATCCAGCGCCTTGTCGGTGCACATCTGGGGGGTCAATACGCCCCCGGTGCCGGCGTGAAAACTTTGCGCCTGGGCTTCGGTATAGCCTTCGGGCATTTCGGGCAGGGTGAAAACGAAAAGCAGCCGTTGCGGTTCGGGTTGCTGCCTGGCGGCGTTCAGCAGATCTGCGTAATTCGTGATGTTCATGCGGCTTGACCTTGCGTGTGAAAGACAGGAAATCCAGCGGGCTTGCTGAAAGTATCACGATCCCGGGCATCCGCATCTCACGCGATATGGGGGGCGTGGATTCGAGGCGCGGATTGTCGGCTAGACTGAAACGCAATCAGGTGCCGCTGGCCGCTTCATCCCCACCTTTCAATCGCGACGGAGATCATCATGTCAGTCAGTCGGAACGCGCTGCTCGCACTGCTTGCCCTGGGGGCGCTGCTGTCGGGCGGCTGCGCCAGCCTGCAGGGCCGCGAACCCATCGAGGTCATCGTTGCGGGCGTCGAGCCGCTTCGGGGGGAGGGGCTCGAGTTGCGCATGCTGGTCAAGCTGCGAATCCAGAACCCCAACGACGTGCCGCTGGACTACAACGGCGTGTCGGTCCAGATGGATGTGCAGGGCAGACGTTTCGCCACGGGCGTGAGCGACGCGGCCGGCAGCGTGCCGCGGTTCGGCGAGACCATCGTCAAGGTTCCGGTGAGCATTTCGGTCTTGCGCATCGCGCGCCAGGCCGTCGGCATCATGACCGACGAATACCGGGGCAAGCTCGCGTACGAGATGACCGGAAAACTCGCAGGGCCGACGTTCTATGGCGTGCATTTCAAGTCCAACGGGGAATTGAAGCTGCCTGCGGAACTCTTCGAGCCTGACAGGTAGTCGGCCGAGTGCCCGCTTCGTGCGGACGCCGGAGCGTTGAAGCGGCTCACTCGATCACGTCGACCTTGAGCCACACCTGGCGGGTTTCGCGCGTATCGGTCTGGCGTGTGCCCAGCAGGCGGCGATGGTCCTGTTGTTCCTGCGTGTCGCCGCCGCCGAGCGCGATCCATTCCCCCAGACGGCCGCTGACGGTGGTGCGCAATTCCTGCCCGACGACGTCGCGGGGCGAGGCGGTGTCGAAGCTTTGCTGGATGGGGTGGATGTCCAGATCGACGCGGTCGCCGACGAGCTGCGGCGCGACATAAAACCCGCTGCCGGAACGGTAGAACACCACGCTTTCGCGCACCGTCCGGCCATAGGGGCCGTCGACGATCTCGAGCAGCCTGAACGGCAGTTCGACGCTGGCCTGGATCAGTGCGCGGCCGCCGTCGGCCACGCGCACATGCTGGCTCACCCGGCTCACCTGATCGAGGCTGCGGTCGTCGAGTTGCGCGCCGATGTGCGTGCTGCCGTCCTCGACCTCGACCTCGACGCGCGCGCCGCCCGGACCGCTGGGCGGGACGGCGATGTCGACGGCGTCGGTATCGACCCGCCCATGTAGTTCGAACGACTTTTGCTCGCGCGTGCGGTCCAGGCTTTGCCGCACGGTGATGCGCAGCTGGCGCGGCGCGACGTCGAGTGCCGCGAGCGCCTGCTTGATCTGTGCGCGGTTGGCGGGTGACGCGCGCAGGATCAGGTTGTCCTGCATGCCGGTGAGCGCGCCGCCGGGCTCCAGAAACGGCTGCAGCCTGGGGATGACTTCCTCGGCCGTGCGATGGTGCAGGGGGATGACTTCGAGCGTGTCCCCGGCGCGGGCCAGACCGACAAGCGCAAGCAGGCAGAACAGGGCGGCGACACAGCGGATGGGCATGGCGGCCTCCGGGCAGCGTGTATTAAAAGTCTAGAGCCAAAACAGCTTCGCGGTGAGCCAGGGCCGGGCGCTCATGGGGGTCACTTTTTCGTTTTGCGCTGCGCGGCGGGCGCGGTGTCCCCCCGCCCCAGCAGATAATCCAGAAACGCCCGCGCCACCACCGACAGCTGCCGCCCGGCCGGGTAGACCGCGTACCAGTGCCGCAGGATGGGAAAGCCTTCGACGTCGAGTACGGCGAACTGGTCGGGCTGGTTGAGGGTGAGGGTGTGGCGGGAGAGGGCGGAGATGCCGAGCCCGGCGAGGATGGCCTGCTTGATGGCTTCGTTGCTGCCCAGTTCCAGGCGCGTGTTGAGGGCGATGCCCTTTTCGGCGAAGCGGCGCTCGATGGCGTTGCGCGTGCCGGAGCCTCTTTCCCGCATCAACCAGGGCTCCTGGGCAATGCGCTCGGGCGGGATTTTTTTCTCGTGCGCGAGGGGGTGGTCGGGGGCGGCGAGGACGACGATGGGGTTGTCCATGATGGGCATGGCGACGACGTCGATCTCGACCGGTGGAGCGCCGAGGAAGTAAAGGTCGTCCTGCTTGTCGGCGATGCTGGCGAGCACCTGTTCCTTGTTGGTGACGCGCAGCGAGACGTCGATGCCGGGGTAGAGCTTGGCGAATTCGCCCAGGAGGCGAGGCGCGAAGTAGGAAGCGGTGGTGATCGCCATGAGGCTGAGCTTGCCCTGCTTGAGGCCGCGGCGCTCGGCGACGGACATGGTGAAGTGGTCGAGGATGGCGAAGATGTCACGGGTGGCCTGGGCGAGGTGCTGGCCGTCGGGGGTGAGGTGGATCTTCTTGCCGACCTGCTCGATCAGCGGGGCGCCGACGCTCTCGGAGAGCTTCTTCATCTGCATCGAGACGGTGGGCTGGGTGAGGTAGAGCTCCTCGGAGGCACGGGTGAAACTGCCGAGACGGGCGATGGCCTCGAAAATTTCCAGCTGGCGAAACGTGGTATGGCTGCGCATGGCGTTATGATGGTTGTCTGGATCTATACATAGATAATAGTCTATCAAAGAGATAGAAAAAATCGACTGTTATTGATGGTTCTTCTCCTGCATGATGCGTCCCATCGTGTCAGGCCGCTGGGGCGTTGCACGGAAACCCGAATCCCCTATCGCAGGAGAAAACTATGGCTGTCAAAACCTATAACGCCGGTGTGAAGGAATACCGGCAGACTTACTGGATGCCCGAATACACGCCGCTGGATACCGACATCCTCGCGTGCTTCAAGATTACCCCGCAGCCTGGCGTGGATCGTGAAGAAGTGGCCGCCGCCGTGGCCGCCGAATCGTCGACCGGCACCTGGACCACCGTGTGGACCGACCTGCTGACCGACCTGGATTACTACAAGGGCCGCGCCTACCGCATCGAAGACGTGCCCGGCGACGACACCTGCTTCTACGCTTTCGTGGCCTACCCGATCGACCTGTTCGAAGAAGGCTCCGTCGTCAACGTGCTGACCTCGCTGGT
>DONB01000166.1 GCA_003510325.1 Thiobacillus sp.
GCCGGGCGCAGCAGGATCTGCTGCAGGAAGGCGTCGGCGATCACGTCCTTGATCACGATGCCGTTCGGCAGTTCCATCCACGGCCCCTCGCCGATCAGCTTGGCGCCGAATTCGCGCGCGGCGAGCTCGTAGCCCCACTTCTTGAAGCCGCCTTCGGTGAACTTCATGATGTTGCCCTTGTGCACCAGGGTCACCGAGCGGCGCTTGTTGTCGATCGCATACTGGATCGCCTTGCGGATCAAGCGCTCTGAGCCCTCGATCGACACCGGCTTGATGCCGATCGCCGAGCTCTCGGGGAAGCGGATCTTGGTCACGCCCATTTCCTTCTGCAGGAATTCGATGACCTTCTTCACCTGGTCGGAGTCGGCTTCCCACTCGACGCCGGCGTAGATGTCCTCGGTGTTCTCACGGAAGATCACCATGTCGACCTTTTCCGGCGCCTTCACCGGGCTGGGCACGCCGGTGAAGTAGCGCACCGGGCGCAGGCACACGTAGAGGTCGAGCATCTGGCGCAGCGCGACGTTGAGCGAGCGGATGCCGCCCGAGGTCGGCGTGGTCAGCGGGCCCTTGATCGAGATCACGTAGTCCTTCACCGCCTGCACGGTCTCCTCCGGCAGCCACTGGTCGCCGCCGTAGACCTTGACCGCCTTCTCGCCGGCAAACACTTCCATCCAGGCGATCTGTTTCTTGCCGTTGTAGGCCTTGGCCACCGCCGCGTCGACCACACGGCGCATCGCCGGGGTAATGTCGACACCGGTGCCGTCGCCCTCGATGAAGGGAATGATCGGCGTGTCCGGCACGTTCAGCGAGTTGTCGGCGTTGACGGTGATTTTCTGGCCCGCGGCGGGGATCTGGATGTGCTGATAAGTCATGGCTGGATAAATTAAGGTGAGTGCTCGGGTAACGTTAAAATGGCGGCTTTTACGACGTTCGTCTCCAGCGTGGCGCGATTGATCCTGTTCAACAAACCCTACGGCGTGCTGAGCCAGTTCACCCCCGAGGGGCGCTGGCAGGGCCTGCGCGACCACCTCAGCGTGCCCGGCGTGTATGCGGCCGGACGGCTGGACGCCGACAGCGAAGGACTGCTGATTTTAACCGATGACGGCCCGACCCAGAGCCGCATCGCCGATCCGAAGCACAAGCTGCCCAAAACCTACTGGGCGCAGGTCGAGGGGGCACCGAGCGAGGCCGACCTCGAGCCGCTGCGCCGCGGCGTCGACCTCGGCGACCTCGTCACCCGCCCCGCAAAGGCGCGCCTGATCGACGAGCCCGCCGGCCTGTGGCCGCGCAACCCGCCGATCCGCTTTCGCGCCAACATTCCCACCGCATGGATCGAACTCGTCATCGCAGAAGGCAAGAACCGCCAGGTGCGGCGGATGACGGCGAAGATCGGCTTTCCGACGCTGCGTCTGATCCGCGCCGCAATCGGCGATTGGAACCTGGGCGCCTTGCAGCCCGGAGAATGGAATGAACTGCATGTCTGACATCTGGACCCCGCACGTGGTCGTTGCTGCGATTGTCGAAAATGAAGGCAAATTCCTGCTGGTGGAAGAACACACCGCCGAAGGCCTGCGCCTCAACCAGCCCGCCGGCCACTGGGAACGCGGCGAGACGCTGATCGACGCGGTGCGCCGCGAAGCGCTGGAGGAAACCGCGCATCACGTCGAAGCGCTCGCGCTGCTGGGCTGCTACACCACGCACTATCCGCAGCGCGACATCACCTACCTGCGCTTCGCCTACGTCTGCAGCGTCAACGGCTTCGACGCCGAACGCGCGCTGGATACCGGCATCGTGCGGGCCGTGTGGCTGACGCCTGAGGAACTCGCTGCCCATCCCACGCCGCACCGCAGTCCGCTGGTGATGCGCTGCGTGCAGGATTACCTGGCCGGACGGCGCTTTCCGCTCGACTTCGTGAGGCACGCATGAGCACTAAAGTCGTCGTCGGCATGTCGGGCGGCGTCGATTCCGCCGTCGCCGCCTATCTCTTGAAGCAGCAGGGCTACGACGTGCTCGGCGTCTTCATGAAGAACTGGGACGACGACGACAATACCGAGCAATGCACCGCACGCCAGGATTTTCTCGACGTGCTGGCGGTGGCCGACGTGCTCGGCATCGAAGTCGAGGCGGTCAATTTCGCCGCCGAGTACAAGGAACGCGTGTTCAGCTATTTCCTCGCCGAATACCAGGCCGGCCGCACCCCCAATCCCGACGTGCTGTGCAACGCCGAGATCAAGTTCAAGGCCTTCCTCGACGACGCCATGACGCGCGGCGCCGAATACATCGCCACCGGGCATTATGTCGGCAAGGGCCACGATCCCTTCGGCCGCGCCACGCTGCTGCGGGCGGCGGACACCAACAAGGACCAGAGCTATTTCCTCTACCGCCTGAGCCAGGCGCAGATCCGCCCTGCCCTGTTTCCGCTGGCGCATCTGCCCAAGCCGGAGGTGCGCGCGCTGGCGCAACAGATCGGCCTGCCCAACGCCGCCAAGAAGGACAGCACCGGCATCTGCTTCATCGGCGAGCGCAACTTCCGCGAATTCCTCGAGCGCTACCTGCCGCGCGATCCCGGCGACATGAAAACGCCCGAAGGCCGCGTCGTCGGCCGGCACCAGGGCCTGATGTACTACACCCTCGGCCAGCGCCAGGGCCTCGGCATCGGCGGGCAGAAGGACGGCAACGACGAGCCCTGGTTCGTCGCCGCCAAGGACATGGCGAGCAACACGCTGGTCGTGGTGCAGGGGCACGAGCACCCGCTGCTCAAGCGTTCGACGCTCGCCGCCGGCCAGCTCAACTGGATCAGCGGCGTCGCCCCCGATCCGGCCAAACCCTATACCGCCAAGACCCGCTACCGGCAGACCGATGCGCCCTGCCGCATCACACGCCTGGAAGCCGACACGCTGGAACTCGCGTTCGAGAGCCCGCAATGGGCGGTCACGCCCGGCCAGTCGGTCGTCCTGTATGACGGCGAAGTCTGCCTCGGCGGCGGCATCATCACCTGAACCCGCTACAATCCACGCATTCCAGATTTCCATTCCATCATGTCGCACGACGCCCCCGCCCCCGCCGCCAACTTCATCCGCAACATCATCGACGAGCAGAACGCCGCCGGCAAATGGGGCGGCCGCGTCGAGACGCGCTTTCCGCCCGAGCCCAACGGCTACCTGCATCTGGGCCACGCCAAATCGATCTTCCTGAACTTCGGCCTGGCGCGCGACTACGGCGGCGTCTGCCACCTGCGCTTCGACGACACCAACCCGGAAAAGGAAAGCCAGGAATACGTCGACGCCATCACCGAATCGGTGAAGTGGCTGGGCTTCGACTGGGGCACGCATCTCTACTTCGCGTCGAACTACTTCGACACCATGTACGCCTGCGCCGCGTACCTGATCCAATCCGGCCACGCCTATGTCGATTCGCTGTCCGCCGACGAGATGCGCACCCATCGCGGCACGCTCACCGAGCCGGGCAAGGACAGCCCCTACCGCACACGCAGCGCGGAGGAAAACCTCGACCTCTTCCGCAAAATGCGCGCCGGCGAATTCCCCGACGGCGCACACGTGCTGCGCGCGAAGATCGACATGGCCTCGCCCAACATCAACCTGCGCGACCCCGCGATCTACCGAATCAAGCGCGCACATCACCACAACACCGGCGACACCTGGTGCATCTACCCGATGTACACCTACGCCCACCCGATCGAGGACGCGATCGAGCACATCACGCACTCGATCTGCACCCTGGAATTCGAGGACCAGCGGCCGTTCTACGACTGGCTGCTCGACAAACTCGCCGACGGCGGCTTCTTCACCCGCCCGCTGCCGCAGCAGATCGAGTTCGCGCGACTGAATCTCACCTACGTCGTGCTCTCCAAGCGCAAGCTGATCCAGCTGGTCGACGAAAAACACGTCAGCGGCTGGGACGATCCGCGCCTGCCCACGCTGGTCGGCGCACGCCGCCGCGGCTACACGGCGGAAGGCTTCCAGCGCTTCACCGACCAGATCGGCGTGTCCAAGTCCGACGGCTGGATCGACTACAGCGTGTTCGAGGCCTGCCAGCGCGATGTCTTGAATGATTCCGCGCTGCGCCGCGTCGCCGTGCTCGACCCGGTGAAACTGATCATCGACAACTATCCGGCAGGCCAGTCGGAAGACTGCTTCGCCCCCAACCACCCGCAGCAGCCCGATCTGGGCAAGCGCGCGGTGCCGTTTTCACGCGAACTGTGGATCGAGCGCGAGGACTTCATGGAAACCCCGTCCAAGGGCTACTTCCGCCTCTTCCCCGGCAACTCGGTGCGGCTGCGCTACGGCTACGTCGTCACCTGCACCGGCTGCGATAAGGACGCCGCCGGCAACATCACCGCGGTGCATTGCGACTACCTGCCCGACACCAAGTCCGGCACCCCGGGCGCCGACTCGGTCAAGGTCAAGGGCAACATCCACTGGGTGAGCGCGGCGCACGCCTACGAAGCCGAGGTGCGACTGTACGACCGCCTGTTCACGACCGCGCAGCCGGGTGGGGAAAGCGGCGACTTCCTGAACGATCTGAATGCAGACTCGGTACGTGTGATCCGCGCGCAACTGGAACCGGCCTTGAAGGACGCGGCACCCGAGCAGTCGTTCCAGTTCGAGCGGCACGGCTACTTCGTTGCGGATCGCGTCGATACTAAGCCGGGCGCGCCGGTGTTCAATCGAACGGTGACGCTGAAGGATTCGTGGGTGAAAACCAGCAGCTAAGCGTGGGGGGCACACATGACCAAATTCAATGAGATCGCTGATGAGTCAGAGAGACGGTCGAAACAAAACTACGTAAAGGAATCTTGGACGAATTGGCGAGAAATTCGTCTTCAGACATTAACGAGAATTACAAATTACCTTTTTGTTCTGAACACGGGAGCACTGATTGCATCCTTGACCTATGTCGCCGCCAAGCCAACAACTTCAGACATACAGCTATCGATATGGCTTTTTTCGTTTGGAACATTTTGTAGTGTCATGCATGCGACTTTGGATTACTACATCTCCGAAAATTGTTTCTCTTCCTATCAAAAAGACGTCGAGCAGCTATATAGCAATCAACTTGATTGGGAAGTCTTCACTGACCGCAATGAAAATCGAGGCACGTATGACTGGCTTCTGCACATATTAGGTTGGGCCGGCGGTTTGGTATTTTTTGGAGGCCTTATCCTTGGCGTACTACAAATTAAATAACGTCCAATTTTTGGTTAGGCCTTACTTGAATCGCCCCCCAAACTTCCCCTCCGCCTTCGCCACCTTAGGCGCCACCACGAACTGGCAATACGGCTGCTGCGGGTTCTGCTCGTAGTAGCGCTGGTGGTAGTCCTCGGCGGGATAGAAGGTCGCCGCCTCGCTCACTTCCGTCACGATCGGCGCGCCGAACTGCTTTGAAGCATTCAGCTCGGCAATCACCCCTTCCGCTTCAGCCTTCTGTTCCGGCGTGTGCCAGAAAATCGCCGAGCGATATTGCGTGCCGACGTCATTGCCCTGGCGGTTGAGCTGGGTCGGGTCGTGCAGGGTGAAGAAGACGTCAAGCAATTCTCGAAACGAAATCGTGTCCGGATCGAACGTCACCTGCACCACTTCGGCGTGGCCGGTATCGCCGTTGCAGATGTCGCGGTAGGTGGGGTTCGTCGTATGGCCGCCCATGTAGCCCGACACCGCGGATTCGACGCCGCGCAGCCGGTTGAACACGGTTTCGATACACCAGAAACAGCCGCCTGCCAGGGTCGCTACCGCGTGGGCCATGATGCTCGTCCTTGATATCGAGGGGGATTGCTTCGACCGGGTCTCGCAATGACGGTTCAGACGACAGGCACGGTGTCCTGGAACGAGGCACGCGCCATCAGCTTGTCGAAGAGCTTCGCCAGGTTGGGGTGGGCGGTGCGCCAATCGATGTCGGAAAAGCGCAGTCCCAGATAGCCGAGCGTGCAGCCGCAGGCAACGTCGGCCAGGGTCATGCTGTTGCCGAGGTACCAGGGCTTTTCGCCGAGCGCTTCGGACAGCGCTTCCAGCCCGCGGAACAGGGTTTTCTCCTGCAGCGTCAGCCAGTCGCGGCTTTGCTGTTCGGACGCGCGCTTCTTTTCCAGGAACAGGGCCACCGCGGCGTCGGTGACGCCGTCGGCCAGCGCTTCGACGCCGCGCACGATCATGCGGGTTTTCGGTTCGTTGGGAATGAGATGCGCCACCGGGCTGACGTGGTCGAGGTATTCGACGATGACGCGCGAGTCGAATACGGACTCGCCTCCTTCCAGCACCAGCACCGGCACCTTGCCGAGCGGATTGAGGCTGGAAACGGGGCTGTCAGGCAGCCAGGGGTTTTCGACCTGGAGCTGAAAAGGAATTTTCTTTTCCAGCAGAACCACACGGACTTTGCGGCCGTAGGGGCTGGTGAGCGAGGTGACGAGTTTCATGCGATGTCCCTGGAGGTCGGCTTGTCGAGCCTGTTTATCGAACGCCGCCATTATCGCCTGCCNNCGGCTCCAACCCGTTCGCGCAACATGGGAATGACTTCGGCCTCGAACCAGGGATGCCGCTTGAACCACAGTCGGTTGCGCGGGCTGGGATGCGGCAGCGGCACGAGCTCCGGTTCGAAATCGCGCCATGCTGCCACGGTGTCGGCCAGCGTGCGGCCGCGGCGTTTGCCCAGGTAATACGCCTGCGCATAGGCGCCGATCAGCAGGGTGAGGCGGATGTCGGGCATGGCCGCACGCAGCTGCGGATGCCACAGCGGTGCGCATTCCGGGCGCGGCGGCAGGTCGCTGCCCTTCACCGTTCCGGGGTAGCACAGGCCGGTGGGGACGATGGCGATGCGCGAAGTATCGTAGAACGCGTCGCGCGTCATGCCCAGCCATTGCCGCAGCTGGTCGCCGGAGGGGTCGTTCCAGGGAATGCCGGTTTCGTGCACGCGTCGGCCCGGCGCCTGACCGACGATCAGCAGGCGTGCGGTCGGGGAAACGCGGAGAACGGGGCGCGGGGGATGCGGCAGGTGGGCGGCGCAGACCGTGCAGGCCTGGGCCCGCACCACCAGTTCGGCTAGCGCCCGGGGCGGTGCTTCAGTGGGCGTGGTCGACGATGAACTGCTTGACCGCATTGACGTCGGCACCCATGACGTGTTTTTTCTGCGGCTGCGCTTCGAGGTCGGCAAGTTCCGCCGGACGCACCGGCTCGATGCCGAGCGCTTCGCGGATCGCGTCCTCGAACTTGGCAGGCTGCGCGGTTTCCATGCAGATCAGCGGCACGCCGGGTTGGCGATGTTCCAGGCCCACTTTCAGGCCGTCGGCGGTATGCGGGTCGATCATCGTGCCGTATACCTCGTACACGGTGCGGATGGTGTCGATGCGGTTGGCGTGATTGCTCGATCCCGAGACCATGCCGAACTCGCCGACGCGCCCGAACAGGCCGTCCGCGTTCAGGTCGAAGCTGCCGCCGGATTCGACCGCGCCCCACAGGCTGCGAACCTTGGCAGCGTCGCGCCCGCACAGGTCGAACACGAAGCGCTCGAAGTTNNTGGCCGGCGCAGACGTTGCCGAAGTTGCCCGACGGCACCGAGAACGCCACCTGCTGGTCGTTGCTCTGGGTGGCGGCGAAATAGGCCTTGAAGTAGTACACGCTCTGCGCCGCGACGCGCGCCCAGTTGATCGAATTGACCGCGCCGATGTGGTGCTTCGTCTTGAATTCCAGATCGTTGGACACGGCCTTGACGATGTCCTGGCACTGGTCGAACACGCCGCGTATCACCAGATTGTGGATGTTGGCGTCCGCGAGCGCGTACATCTGCGCCTGCTGAAAACGCGTCATGCCGTGCTCGGGCGACAGCATGAAGACGCGCACGCCGCGCTTGCCGCGCATCGCGTACTCGGCGGCCGAACCGGTGTCGCCGGACGTGGCGCCGAGGATGTTCAACTCGCCGTGGGTCTTGTCGAGCACGTACTCGAACAGGTTGCCCAGCAGCTGCATCGCCATGTCCTTGAACGCCAGCGTCGGGCCGTTGGACAGGGCTTCTAGGTAGAAGCCATCTTCCAGTTGCTTCAGTGGCACGATGGCCGCGGTGCCATACACCGCTTCGGTGTAGGTCTTNNACGTAGAGGCCGCCGTCGCTGGCGAGCCCGCCGAGCAGGATGTCGGAGAAGCGGAGTTGCGGCGCCAGGCCGCGCGTGCTGAGGTAGTTCATGCTGTTCCTAAATTTACCTGGCAGCCAGCTCTTCGAGGCGGATGCGCATCACCTTGCCCGCCACGGTATCCAGTGCCTCGATCTTGGCGATCGCGGCGTTGATGTTCTTTTCCACCGTGATGTGGGTCAAGAGGATGATGTTGACCTGCTCCTCGCCCTCGNNGGTCGGGCTGGAACGCCAGATGCGGCACGCGATGGTGCGGGTCGGCGGTATGCAGCCGGGTGACGTCGACCAGGTCGGCGACCACCGCAGAGGCGGTCGGCTCGGCACCGGCGCCGGCGCCGTAATATAGTGTCGGCCCGACCGCGTCGCCCAACACCAGCACGGCGTTCATTGCGCCGTCGACGTTGGCGATCAGGCGGCGCTCGGGAATCAGCGTCGGATGCACGCGCAGCTCGATGCCATTCTCGGCGCGGCGCGCGATGCCCAGCAGCTTGATGCGATAGC
>DONB01000262.1 GCA_003510325.1 Thiobacillus sp.
AACATCGACATCGGCGGCCCGGCGATGGTGCGCTCGTCGGCCAAGAACTACCGCTTTGTGGCCATCGTCACCGACCCGGCCGACTACCCGGCCCTCGTGACCGAGATGCAGGCCAACGGCGGCGCGCTCGCCGACGCCACCCGTTTCAACCTGGCGAAGAAGGCGTTTTCCCACACCGCCGAATACGACGGCGCGATCAGCAACTACCTGACGGCGCTCAACGCCAGCAACGAACGCGAAGCCTTCGGCGATAAGCTGAACCTGCAGTTCACCCGCGCGCAGACCTGCCGCTACGGGGAGAACCCGCACCAGGCCGGTGCCTTCTACGTCGAAGCCAACGCCCCGGCCGGCACGATTTCGACCGCCCGGCAGATCCAGGGCAAGGAACTCAGCTACAACAACATCGCCGANNCAGGGCAAGGAACTGTCCTACAACAACATCGCCGACAGCGACGCGGCCTGGGAATGCGTGCGCCAGTTCGACGCGCCGGCCTGCGTGATCGTCAAGCACGCCAACCCCTGCGGCGTTGCCTACGGCGCCAACCTGCTCGAAGCCTACGACCGCGCCTACCAGACCGATCCCGAGTCGGCCTTCGGCGGCATCATCGCCTTCAATGGCCGCCTCGACGGCGCCACCGCTGCCGCCATCGTCGAGCGCCAGTTCGTCGAGGTCATCATCGCGCCCGAAGTCAGCCCGGAAGCCAGCGCAGCCGTCGCTGCCAAGAAGAACGTGCGGCTGCTCGAATGCGGCCAATGGACCGGGGCTGTCGCCCAGCTCGACATGAAGCGCGTGGCCGGCGGCCTGCTGGTTCAGGATGCCGACGCGCTGCTCAATGCCGAGCTCAAGGTCGTCACCCAGCGCGCGCCGACCGACAAGGAAATGGACGACCTGCTGTTCGCCTGGCGCGTCGCCAAGTACGTCAAGTCGAACGCCATCGTCTACGCGAAAGACCGCATGACGGTCGGCGTCGGCGCGGGCCAGATGTCGCGGGTCAACTCCGCGCGCATCGCCGCGATCAAGGCCGAGCACGCCGGCCTGCCGGTGCCCGGCTCGGTGATGGCCAGCGATGCCTTCTTCCCCTTCCGCGACGGCATCGACCAGGCCGCGGCCGCCGGCATCAAGGCGGTGATCCAGCCCGGCGGCTCGATGCGCGACGACGAAGTCATCGCTGCGGCGAACGAACACGGCATCGCGATGGTGTTCACCGGCACGCGGCATTTCCGGCATTGATGCGTGAAGAGGGAAGGGTAAAGGGGGAAGGGTTGCCCCTCCCGGCAGGGAAGGTGGCGCGCAGCGCCGGGTGGTCATCCCCCCTCCCCCGTCTCCCTTCACCGCTGCTCTCTTCACCCTTTACCCTTTACCCTTAACGCAAACATGAAAATCCTCGTCATCGGCTCCGGCGGACGCGAACACGCATTGGCGTGGAAGCTCGCGCAATCCCCTCGTGTCTCGCAGGTTTTCGTCGCGCCCGGCAACGGCGGCACGGCGACCGAGGACGGCCTCGTCAACGTCCCGCTGACGGACATTTCGTCGCTGGTCGAGTTCGTTCGGCGTGACGACGACATCGCACTCACCGTGGTCGGGCCCGAAGCGCCGCTGGCGGCGGGCATCGTGGACGCCTTCCGCGCCGCCGGGCTGAAGATATTCGGCCCCACGCAGGCCGCTGCCCAGCTCGAATCGTCGAAGGATTTCGCCAAGCAGTTCATGGCGCGCCACGGCATCCCGACTGCCGCCTTCGGCACCTTCACCGATGCCGCGGCCGCGCATGCCTACATCGATGCGCAGGGCGCACCCATCGTGGTGAAGGCCGACGGCCTCGCCGCCGGCAAGGGCGTGGTCGTCGCTTCGAGCGTCGACGAAGCGCACGCCGCGGTCGACGCCATGCTCGCCGGCAACAGCATGGGCGAAGCCGGCCACCGCGTGGTGATCGAGGAATGCCTCATGGGCGAGGAAGCCAGTTTCATCGTCATGGTCGACGGCGAACACGTGCTGGCACTCGCATCGAGCCAGGACCACAAGCGTCTCGGCGACGGCGACACCGGCCCCAACACCGGCGGCATGGGCGCCTACTCGCCAGCGCCCGTGGTCACCCCTGAACTGCACGCACGCATCATGCGCGAAGTGATCACCCCCACCGTCGAAGGCATGGCCGCAGACGGCATCCGCTACACCGGCTTCCTCTACGCCGGCATCATGGTGTCGCCCGAGGGCGCGCCGAAAGTGCTCGAATTCAACTGCCGCATGGGGGACCCGGAGACCCAGCCGATCATGATGCGGCTGAAGTCCGACCTCGTCGCCCTGGTGGACGCCGCCGTCAACGGCAGGCTCGACCAGATCGAAACCGAATGGGACCGCCGCACCGCGCTGGCCGTGGTGCTCGCCGCCGAAGGCTATCCCGACGCGCCGAAGAAGGGCGCGGCCATCGGCCCGCTGCCGGAAGCCGCCGACGACCTGCACGTGTTTCACGCCGGCACCGCCGAGCAGGATGGCCGCACCGTGGTGAGCGGCGGCCGCGTGCTGGCGGTGACCGCACTCGGTGACAGCGTGCGCATGGCGCAGAAGCGCGCCTACGAAGCCGTGGCCGGCATCCACTTCGACGGCATGCAATATCGCCGCGACATCGGCTGGCGCGCGCTTGACCGGAAGAAGTAAGCGGTGAGGCATGCAGAGGCGGATCTGCGCGTCCACCTGCGTCGTGGCGGCCTGATCGCCTACCCGACCGAATCCTGCTACGGCCTCGGCTGCGACCCGCGCAATCCGCGCGCTCTGAAGCGGCTCATCCGGCTGAAGGGCCGCAGCGCCGCCAAGGGCCTGCTGCTGATCGCCGACCATTTCAAACGGCTGCAAGCCTTCGTGCGCCCCTTGAGTTCGGCCGACCGCGAGCGGATGCACGCCAGTTGGCCCGGCCCCGTGACCTGGGTCCTTCCCGCGTCCGCGACCTGCCTGCCCGAGCTGACCGGCGGGCGCCCCACCCTCGCCGTGCGCGTCACCGCCCATCCGGGCGCCGCACGCCTGTGCCGCAGCCTGGGCATGGCGCTGGTTTCCACCAGCGCCAACAAAAGCGGCAGAAAACCTGCCAAAACCGCAGCGGAATGCCGCAGAATATTCGGCACGCGGGTGCGCGTGATCGCCGGCCGCATCGGCCAGCGCCGCCGCCCCTCCACCCTGATCGACCTCGCCACCGGAACCGTTCTTCGACCCTGATGTCTGCCCCCGCCCCCGCCACCTTTGATACCCGCGCAGTCAAAACCTGGCTGCTCGACCTGCAGGCCCGCATCGTCGCCGCGCTCGAAGCCGCCGACGGCCTGCCCTTCCGCACCGATGCCTGGGAGCGCCCCGAAGGCGGCGGCGGCATTTCGCGGCTGATCGAAGAGGGCAAGGTGCTGGAGCGCGGCGGTGTGAACTTCTCGCACGTGCTCGGCAGCCAGCTGCCGCCGTCGGCCAGCGCGCACCGCCCGGAACTCGCCGGGCGCCGCTGGGAGGCGATGGGCGTCTCGCTGGTGCTGCACCCGCGCAATCCCTACGCCCCGACGGTGCACATGAACGTGCGCTGCTTCGTCGCGATGAAGGACGGCGAGGACCCGGTGTGGTGGTTCGGCGGCGGCATGGATCTGACGCCCTACTATGGCTTCGCCGACGACGCGCGCCACTTCCACGCCACCTGCAAGGCGGCGCTCGATCCTTTCGGCGCCGAACTGCATCCGCGTTTCAAGGAATGGTGCGACCGCTACTTCTTCCTCAAGCACCGCAACGAGCCACGCGGCATCGGCGGCGTATTCTTCGACGACTTTTCCGAAGGCGGCTTCGACCATGCGTTCGGCATGACGAAAAGCGTGGGCGATGCGTTCCTGGATGCCTACCTGCCGATCCTGGCGCGCCGCAAGGACACGCCCTACGGCGAGCGCGAGCGCGACTTCCAGGCCTACCGCCGCGGGCGCTATGTCGAATTCAATCTGGTGTTCGACCGCGGCACGCTGTTCGGCCTGCAGTCGGGCGGGCGCACCGAATCGATCCTGATGTCGCTGCCGCCGATCGTGAAATGGCGCTACGACTGGCACCCCGAGCCCGGCACCCCGGAAGCGGCGCTGTATAGCGAATTCCTCACCGCGAAAAACTGGATCTGAGATGCGCAAGATCCCTCGCCGCATCCTCATCGGCCTCGGCGTCCTGCTGCTGCTCGTCGGACTGGTCGGGCTCGTCGCCTGGGAACTGCTGTCGTCGGCACTGGAAGCGAAGTACCTCGCCAGGACCGCGCAGAAAATGACCTGGCAGATCCGTCCGGGCCCGTCCGACCGCATTCGCTTTCCGGGCCAGGGACCGTACGACATGCGCCTCGGCTACAGCAAGCTGCCCGACTATCTGGCCCGCCTGGACAAGGCCGGCTGGCAGATCGACCAGCAAGCAAAAATCAGCATCCAGATGGCGCGGCTCGATGATCTCGGCCTGTTTCTGCCGTATCACGAAAAGGACCAGGCCGGTTTCACCCTGCTCGACACCGACGGCGTGAAGCTGTATCAGGGGCTGCACCCGTCGCGGGTGTACGGCCGCTTCGATGATATCCCCAAGGTGCTGGTCGATGCCCTGCTCTACATTGAAAACCGCGAGCTGCTCACCGAGGAATTCCCCACCCGCAACCCGGCGGTGGAATGGGATCGTCTCGCCCAGGCCCTGATGGAAAAAGGCATCAGCTTCATCGACACCAACCGCAACGTGCCCGGCGGCAGCACGCTGCCGACGCAGATCGAGAAATACCGCCATTCCCCCGAGGGCCTCACCGGCAGCATGGGCGAAAAGCTGCGCCAGATGGGCACCGCCAGCCTGCGCGCCTATCTCGACGGCCCCAACACGCTGCCGATGCGGCGCAAGACCGTGATGGCCTACCTCAACACCGTGCCGCTGGCGGCCGCGCCGCGCTACGGCGAGGTCAACGGCATCGGCGACGGGTTGTGGGCCTGGTATGGCCTGGACTTTTCCGACGTCAACCGCATTCTGGCCAAAATGCCGCGCGGCAGGGACGCCGCCTACGCCAGCGCCCTGAAGCATGCGCTGTCGCTCGTCGTCGCCGAACGCCGCCCGTCGTACTACCTCGCTGCCAACCGCAAGGCGCTCGACGCCCTGACCGACGACCACCTCGATCTGCTGGCCAACGCCGGACTGATTCCGCGCGCGCTGGCCGACCAGGCCAAGCAGGNNAACCAGAAGGCCGCCAATGCACAGCGCATCCGGGTGGCGCAGCTGCTCGGCGAATCGCGTCTGTACGACCTCGACCGGCTCGACCTCAAGGTCGACACCACCATCAAGCAGCCGGCGCAGAAAATCGTCAGCACCTATCTGCAAAGCCTGGCCAAGCCGGAGGCCGCCGCCGCGTCGGGGCTGATCGGCCATCGCCTGCTGCAACCCGAGAACCCGCTGGCGAGCGTGATCTACAGCTTCACGCTGTACGAGAAGACGCCGCAGGGCAACCTGCTGCGCATCCAGGCCGACAACCTCAACCAGCCCTTCGACATCAACAGCCAGGCGCGGCTGGACCTCGGCTCCACCGCCAAGCTGCGCACGCTGGTCACCTATCTGGAAATCATCGCCCGGCTGCACGCCGACTACCGCGCGCTCNNAGCTGCGCTGCAGCAGAAAGCGCAGCCGCAGCGCGACGTGCTGTCGCAATGGGTCGCCGCGCGCATGCTGGCGAACCGCAACGAACCGCTCGCCGCCACCCTCGACGCCGCGATGGAGCGTTCCTATTCCGCGTCGCCGGAAACCTTCTTCACCGGCGGCGGGCTGCACAACTTCGCCAACTTCGATCCCAAGGACAACGGCCGCGTGATGGACGTGTGGGAGGCCACCCGGAATTCGGTCAACCTGGTTTACATCCGCATCATGCGCGACATCGTGCGGCACTATGCCAGCAGCACCCCGGGGGCGGCGGCGCGCATCATGGACGACGCCAGCAATCCGCTGCGGGAAACCTACCTCGCCCGCTTCGTCGACCAGGAAGGCCGCGTCTTCATCAACCGCTTCTACCAGCGGCACAAGGCGCTCACGCCGGCGCAGATGGCCGAGAACCTGTACGCGCGCACCCACCTCAACCCGCGCCGCTTCAGCGCCGTGTTCCGCTATCTGGAGCCGCAGGCCGATTTCAAGACCTATGTCGCCGCGTTGCACAAGCAGGTGCCCGCCAGCGTCAGCATGAGCCAGAAGACGCTCGAATCGCATTTTCAGGATCATGCGCCCGATGCCTACAGCCTGACCGACCGCGGCTACGTCACGCAGATTCATCCGCTGGAGCTGTGGGTGGTCAAAACCCTGCGTGCCGCGCCGAAAACCGACCTCAAGACCCTGTACGAATCCGGCACCGGCGTGCGTCTCGAAGTCTACGACTGGCTGTTCAAGACCAGCCGCAAGAACGCGCAGGACATCCGCATCCAGTCGCTGCTCGAAGTCGAGGCCTTCGACGGCCTGCTGCGCGACTGGAAGCGCCTGGGCTATCCGTTCGACAACATCACGCCGTCCTACGCCACCTCGATCGGCAGCTCGGGCGACCGCCCCGCCGCGCTGGCCGAGCTGATGGGCATCCTCGTCAACGACGGCGTGCGCGCGCCGATTGTGAGCCTGACCGGCCTGCATTTCGCCGCCGACACGCCGTACGACACCCGCCTGTCGCCCAAACCGCCCAAGGGCGAACGCCTGATGCCGGCCGAGGTCGCGCAGACCGTGCGCCGCGCGCTGNNGCGGCAAGACCGGCACCGGCGACCACCGCTTCGAGCGCTACGGCCGCGGCGGCCAGTTGCTCGAGTCGCGCGTGGTCAACCGCACCGCCACCTTCGTCTTCTATCTGGGCGACCGCTACTTCGGCACCCTCACCGCGCTGGTGCCGGGCCTGCAGGCCGGCCAGNNGCTGCCGCAGCTGCAGCCGCATCTGTATCCGCAGCCGCCGGAAGCGCCCAAGCCTGCCGCTGGCCTCCCCGCCGAAGCGCCGCTGCCGGTCGAGCCGGCCGCGCCGACACCCGCACCGGCGCCGGCGCCGCGCGCCCCGGTGAAGGAAAAACCCGACGGCGCCACCAGCCAGGCCGATCCTCCGGTCAAGCAGCCGGCGCCGGTCCAGGGCGGCTTCCCCGAGGATCTCGAGCCCAGCGTGGTGCTGCCGGTGCCGGTCGCGCCGCCGGTGCCGGATTCCGCGCCCGCGGCGCCGACGCCGTGAAGCGGCACGCAACCCTGCGGCGCCACACGCGTCCAAATCGGATATGCTGAAAAGCTGCCCCACCCGACCCAGGCCATGAAAGACAACATCCAGCCCCTGATCCAGCACACCCCCGCCGATTCGGGCAACGTCAGCATCCCGGCGTTGCGGGTGCTGTCGGAGATCACCACCAGCCTGTCGACCGATTCCAATGTCGAACAGCTGCTGGGGCGCTTCCTGTCCACCATGATCCGGCTGGCCGGGGCGCAGGCCGGCGCGGTGCGCGTCATCACCGACGACCGCACCCACCTGCGGCTGATCGGTTCGGTCGGCCTGCCGGCGCATCTGGTCGAGCACGAGACGCTGGTCAGCGTCGACTGCGGCGTGTGCGGCAAGGCCGCGCGCGAGGTGACGGTAAGCAGCTGGAACAACGTCGCCTTCTGCAAGCGCCAGGCCAACGATCCCTATTTCAGCGGCAGCTGCAACACCGTCGTGGCGGTGCCGCTGATGCACAAGAACCAGGTCATGGGCGTCTACAACCTGTTTCTCGAAGAAGGCCAATCCGTTCCCGAGGACGTGCGCCTGCTGTTCCGCTCGATCAGCGAGCACCTCGGCATCGCGCTGGAAAACGCGCGGCTGACCCGCGAGAACATGCGCATCTCGCTGATGAACGAACGCCAGATGCTGGCCAACCAGATCCACGATTCGCTGGCGCAGACGCTCGCCTACGCCAAGATGCGGCTCACCGTGCTGTCCGACGCGATGCGCCACGAGGACTACCCCAAGGCCAACCGCTACCTCGGCGACGTCGAGGAGGCGGTCGACCTCGCCTACGCCGACCTGCGCGACCTCATCACCCAGTACCGCGACCGCATCAATCCGCGCGGCCTGGTGCCTGCGATCCAGGAACTCGCCAAGAGCTTCCGCAAGAAGGCCAATGCCGACGTCGATTTCCTCAACCTGGTGCAGGACGTCAATCTCTCGCCCGACGAGGAAATCCAGGTCTTCCACATCATCCAGGAATCGCTCTACAACATCGCCAAGCACGCCCGCGCGCGCCACGTCGTCATCACCTTCGACCTGGAAAACGGCCAGTACATCGTCAACGTCGCCGACGACGGCGTCGGGGTGCAGAAGAAGCACAACGAATCGTCCACCATGGGCAAGAGCTTCGGCCTGACCATCATGCGCGAACGCGCCGCCAAGCTGGACGGCAAGCTCATCGTGGAATCCCGCCCCGCCGGCGGCACCGTCATCCGCCTCGTCTTCCCGCAGCGCAAAACCGAGCCCATCGCATGAGCCTCACCCGCATCATCCTCGTCGACGACCACACCCTGTTCCGCAAAGGCCTGGCCGAACTGCTCGAGCAGAGCGGCAGCGTCGAAGTCACCGCGTTCACCGGCAATCCGGACGAAGTCGAGATGCTGCTGCGGGCGCACCGCCCCGACGTCCTCATCCTCGACCTCAACATGCCCGGCACCGACGGCATCACGCTGATGCAGCAGCTGCGCGCCGACGGCTTCGACCTGCCCGTCCTCATCCTCACCCTCTCCGAAGCCGAGGACGACCTCGCCCGCGCGCTGCGCGCCGGCGCCAACGGTTATCTGCTGAAGAGCATGGAGCCCGACGAGGTCGTCGACGCCATCCTGCGCGCCCAGCGCGGCGAAACCGCCGTCGCCCCGGCGATGACCGCCAAGCTCGTCAAGCTGTACGACCAGAAAGGCCAGGATTCGAGCTCGCTGCTGGACGCGTTGACCCCGCGCGAACGCGAAATCCTCACCCACCTGTCGCGCGGCGAGTCCAACAAGGCCATCGCCCGCACCCT
>DONB01000300.1 GCA_003510325.1 Thiobacillus sp.
TGGTACGCCTACAACGGCGAGAAAATCGGCCAGGGCAAGGACAACGCGCGCGAATACCTGAAGGAGCATCCGGAAATCGCCCACGAAATCGAAGCCAAGATCCGCACGGCCGTCGGCGTCAACAACCCCACGGCGATGGCCGAGGTCGAGGATGAAATCGACGCCTGAGCCCGGCGCCGAGCCCAGCGCCGCAGAGCTGCGCGAACGCGCCCTGCGCCTNNCACGAGCTGCGGCAGCGCGGCGTGCGCGACGATGTCATCGAAGCGGTATTGGGCGACAACCGGGACACCGAAACCGAACGGGCGCGCGCAGTGTGGGAAAAGAAATTTGGTGCCCCACCAGCCGATGCGGCAGGCCGAGCACGACAAGCGCGATATCTGCAGGGGCGCGGTTTTAGTTCAGACGCCATCCGCCAAGCAATAGCCGGCGCATCGGACGATTGAACGCCCCATCACATGGGTGCGGAATATTCGGTGCCGCTTCGTGCNNAACGCAGGAGTTATTGAATCCCGCGCGATTCAACCCGCATCAGCAGCCATTCCAATGCCAACTCGAACTTGAAATCGCCTTGTTTCCAAGGCTCACACACCAGGCTCAATGAAACAGTTGGCTGTCTCCATATCGCAGTTGATCGTACGTATGCCCGGCGATTGCGGGACGCCCACCAGATCTGTCGCCAAGTCGATCGCTTTGGTAAGATCCAAGCAGGCCATGAGTGGCGGATCTCCAACCGGTACCTTATTGTGAAGGGCCGAAAGCGAATGATTGGCGTACGCTTTGGCCTCAGAAAGACAGGCCCTCTCTGCCGACTTGATCGTGTAGTCCTGATAGGCCGGGATCGCGACCGCAGCCAGAATGCCGATAATCGCCACAACGATCATCAACTCGATGAGTGTGAAACCGTATTGCAGTTTCCGCATGTCAGAATCCTCGTCCGAACACCCAACCCCGCGAGCAAAGAAAAGCACAGCCACGAAACCGAAGACGTCCGCGCCTGTGCACTAAGTATCGCGGAGACGACTGGCCTAGAGCCAGACATTCGCCGTCCAGCCCCGTCCATCGGCGGCACCAAAACAAACCCCCGCGGCTGCGGGGGCTTGAACTCTAGCGCATCCTATTGACCGAGGTCAGGATGGTGTCTCCGATTAGGGGGCCGCCGCCAGGACGCAAGCGCCGCCAGTCGACGTATCGCAGTTCGTCACCTGAACACCCGGATTGTTCGGAGTACCGGTGATCGTGGCCAAATCCGCAGGCGAAGCCCAACCGCTTGCATCGGTAATTCCCTGACACGCCCCCAAACGAGGCGCGTCAGGGGACTCTCCGTCCGCAATTGCCGCCATCACCGTGTTCGCATAGCCCTTCGTCTCCCCCATGCAAGCGCGCTCTGCGGACTTGATGGTGTAGTCTTGGTAGGCAGGGATCGCGACCGCGGCCAGAATACCGATGATCGCCACGACGATCATCAGTTCGATCAGGGTGAAACCTTGTTGTACTTTACGCATTTGATATCTCCTTGGGTTGGGCAAGTTGAACACGAGATTGTCGTGTCTGGTGCATTAACGAGCAGGGGTTGTGCCAACTTTAGATTCCACCCGGAGATTTGCGCGTAAAGTCCGCATCCTGTTGATTTCAATTGCCTTTTTATCGATGAACCCGAGAGGACCAAAAAGGACGCCGCGCCCGGCCCTGCCCCACCACGGCACGAGGTGACATTTTTCGTCAATCGGCCGGCCGGGAAAAAAGAAAAAGCCACGGCGAACCGTGGCTTTTTTGTATCTGGTGGGTCGGGCGAGATTCGAACTCGCGACCAACGGATTAAAAGTCCGCNNCCGCTGCTCTACCAGCTGAGCTACCGACCCGTGGATTTGACTTCTGCCGTCTGGCCGACGCCCTATCCGCGAAAGCCCGAGATTATAGCCGAAGCTGCTGGACCGGGTAAAGAGCCGCGACGCTTTTTTGGGTGGGCGGCCTGCCTTCACGAGCAGAAGCCCTTCAGCCTTATTTATATAGTGTGGGATCCGCGACGCCGGCCTGTTCGAAGCCCTGGCGACGCAGGCGACAGGCATCGCACAGGCCGCAGGCGCGGCCGTCGGCATCGGCCTGGTAGCAGCTGACGGTCTGCGCGTAGTCGACGCCGAGTTCGATGCCGCGCCGGATGATCTGCGCCTTCGACAGGTGCTGCAGCGGCGCGTGGATGCGCAGCTGCGCGCCGTCGACGCCGGCACGGGTGGCGAGGTTGGCCATCCGCTCGAAGGCCTCGATGAATTCGGGGCGGCAATCGGGGTAGCCGGAATAATCGACGGCATTGACGCCGATGAAGAGGTCGCGCGAGCCGAGCACCTCGGACCAGGCCAGCGCCAGCGCCAGCATCACGGTATTGCGCGCGGGCACATAGGTGACCGGGATGCCGACGGTCGGGCTTTCGGGCACGGCGATGGAGGCGTCGGTCAGCGCCGAGCCGCCGATGTCGCCGAGGCCCAGCCGCATCACCCGGTGCTCGACGGCACCGAGGCTTTTTGCCACGCGCGCGGCGGCAGCCAGTTCGGCCGTGTGGCGCTGGCCGTAATCGAGGCTCAGCGCATGGCAGGCGTAACCCGCCTCGCGCGCAATGGCGAGCACGGTGGCGGAATCGAGGCCGCCGGACAGCAGGATGACCGCGGGTTTCATGGCAGGGGTCATTTTCCTGGCGTGTTCCCCCACAACACCTTGTGCAACTGCACCTGCATTCGCACCGGCAGCCGGTCGGCGAGGACCCATTCCGCCAGTTGCGCCGGCGGCAGTTCGCCCTGCACCGGCGAAAACAGCACGGGGCAGATGCTCGCGAGCTTCTGCGCCTGCATCACCTCGCGTGCCCACTCGTAGTCGGCGCGGTCGGCCAGCACGAACTTGATTTCGTCATGCGGCCCGAGATGGGCGATGTTGTCCCAGCGGTTGCGCGCCTCCTCGCCGGATGCCGGCGGCTTGATGTCGACGATGCGCGACACCCGCGAATCGACCGCGCTCACATCGAGCGCGCCGCTGGTTTCCAGCGACACCGAATAGCCGGCATCGCACAGCGCGGTCAGTAGCGGCAGGCAGTTCTTCTGCGCCAGCNNCCGCCGGTGACGCACACGGTCGGCACGCCATACTCCGCCACCCGCGCCAGCAGGGACGTCAGGGTGACGGTCTGGCCGCCCTGAAAGCTGTAGGGCGTGTCGCACCAGCGGCAGCGCAGCGGGCAACCGGCGAGGCGGATGAATACCGTCGGCAGGCCGGCACGGCTGGTTTCGCCCTGCAGCGAGAGGAAGATTTCCGTGATGCGGAGCGTGGTTGTTGATGCTTTAGCGTCAGTAGTGCGTGGGTGTTGCCGCCTTGTCGGCTCCACAACCACGGCCTCCCCCTCGCGGGGAGAACCACGGCCTGCCCCTTGAGGCTGGAGCGTGGTCGTTGCCGCCGCGCCGATGCCGGCGACACGAACCACCCCTTGCGGGTCAGGCGTGAGCGATTCCGGCACAGCGTTTACTTCAGTGCTGCCAGCCGGCGTGCGGCGAGTGTGGCGGCATGGGTGTCGGGGTGCTTCGCCACGATTTCCTCGAGCGTCTTGCGTGCGCCCGCCAGGTTGTCCAGCGCAAGCTGGTTGGAGGCGATGTTGAGCAGCGCGTCAGGCACCTTGGGGCTGGCGGGATAGGCCGCGACCAGCTTCTGCTGGTGCGCCAGCGCGGTTTTGTAATCCTTCAGGGCGTAGTGCGAATAGCCGATCCAGTATTGCGCGTTGGCGGCCAGTTCGCTTTTCGGATGGTCCTTGAGAAAACCCTTGAAGCCGGCGATGGCTGCCGGATAGTTGGCCTCGCGGAACTGGGCCAGCGCCGCTTCGTAGCTGCGCGATTCGGCGGTGGGTTCGGACGCCGCCCCTGCTGCGGGGGGAGCGGACGCCGAGGCGGCCGACTGCGCTTCCTCGACCCCGGCAGCGGGCTTGGCCGCCTTGGCAAGATCGGCGATGCGCTGGTCGAGGTCGGCATACAGGTCGTTCTGTCGTTTGCCCAGCGTCTCCAGCTTGTGTCCCTGGACTTCGTCCTGGCCGCGCATCCGGGCGAGTTCGGCCTTGAGCGTTTCGACTTCCTTCAGCAAGCCGAGCAACTGCTCGTTTTTCTGCATCGCCGACTCCAGCTTGCCGAGCCGCGCGTCGACCGCATCCATCCGCTGCTGCAGCGCCTGGATCTGACGGGTGAGCTCGGCGCTATTGC
Source organism: Thiobacillus sp. (assembly GCA_003510325.1). Classification (GTDB taxonomy): domain Bacteria; phylum Pseudomonadota; class Gammaproteobacteria; order Burkholderiales; family Thiobacillaceae; genus Thiobacillus. Next base: position 4,224 of record DONB01000300.1, read on the forward strand.
CGAACAGCTGCGCCCACGCCGGCTGGGCCAGCGCGAGCGTGCATGCGAGAACCAGACCGGTGCGCCGCATCAGGACCTTACTCGTCGCCATACACCACATCAGTGCGGCGATTCTCGGCGTAGGCCTCTTCGGTGTCAGCCTCGTTGCGCGGCTTTTCCTCGCCGAAGCTGATCGCTTCCATCTGCGCATCGCTCACGCCCAGCACGGCCAGCGCCTTGCGAACGGCTTCGGCACGCTTCTGCCCCAGCGCCAGGTTGTACTCGCGGCTGCCGCGTTCGTCGGCATTGCCCTGCAGGATCACGCGCGCATCGCGCTTCGCCGCCAGATAGCCGGCGTGCGCTTCGAGCATCGGGCGGTATTCATCCTTCACCACGTAGCTGTCGAAATCGAAATGGACGCTGCGCTTGGACAGCGGGCTGGCCGGATCCTTGCGCGGATCGCCGGCGTCGCCGGGCAGCGCGCTGCCCGCCACGCCGGCGCCGCTCACGCCGGTGCTTTCCGCGCCGGCAGCCGGGGTGGTCGCTGCGGTGCCGCTGCCGGTGCGATCTTCGACGGTCGCTTCCTTACCGCCGGTGGTGCTGCATGCGGACACGGTCAGTGCAAGCAAAACGGGCCAGAAAATCTTGTTCATTTGTCTCTCCTTGTTGAATGAAAACACTTCATCATAGGCCGTCCGGGCGTGATGCCCGAACCGCCCGCTCCCTGCTCTCTAAGGCCCCCAGGCCGGCTCGCGGGCATCCACGCCCGATTCCGACAGGCGCGCACGGGTCTGGCCATCCAGACTCACCGTGCCCAGAATCCCACGGCCGCCCAGCACCGTGGCATACAGCACCGCCTGGCCGTTGGGCGCGAAGCTGGGCGACTCGTCGCGCGCGGTATCGGTCAGCACGCGAATCTGGCCCGTGGCCAGGTCGTGCAGGACCACCCTGAAACGCCCCTCGTCGCGATTGATGTAGGCCAGGCTCTTGCCGTCCGGGCTGACCGCGGGTGACACATTGTAGCTGCCGCTGAAGCTCACCCGCCGGGGCTCGCCGCCGCTGACCGCCATCTGGTAGATCTGCGCGCTGCCGCCGCGGTCCGAGGTGAAATAGAGGGTTTTTCCGTCGGGCGAGAACACCGGCTCGGTATCGAGGTTGCCGCCGCGGGTCAGGCGGGCGAGCCCGCTGCCATCGGCATTGATCAGATAAATCTGCGAGGCCGCGTCGCGCGTCAGCACCACGGCCAGACGGCGGCCGTCGGGGGCCCAGGCGGGTGCCGAATTGGAGCCCTTGAATGCCGCGACCTTGCGGCGACTGCCGTCCTTCAGGGACTGCACGTAGACCACCGGTTTTCTGTCCTCGAACGACACGTACACCAGGCGCGAGCCGTCGGGCGAGAATCGGGGCGAAATCACCGACTCGCCGGAACGCACGACGGTGCGCGGATTTTGCCCATCGGCATCGGCCACTTTCAACTCATAACGCTTGCCCTGCTTCTGCACATAGGCGATGCGGCTGCTGAAGGCACCCCGGGTTCCGGTCAGACGTTCATAGATGATGTCTGCGATCTGGTGGGCCGTGGCGCGCCACTGCCCCGCTGAAATGTTGTAGCTGTAACCGGCAAGCTGGGTATGCTTGATCACGTCCAGCAGATAGAAGCGGACTTCGAAGCGCCCGCCGGGCAGCGCCGCGACCTGGCCGATCACCAGTGCGTCCGCGCCTTTGCCGCGCCAGACGCTGTAGTCGACCTGGGCGGGCGCGACCGGCTGCGGCGCCCCCTCGAGGCCCACCCGCCTGAATCGCCCGCTGCGCTCGAGATCGTCTCCCGCGATCTGCGACAGGGCCGGAGCCGGCTGGCCGGAAGCCGCCTGAAACGGCACCATCGCCACCGCGATCTTGTTGGCTGCACCGCCGATCACCTGGATCTCCATTGCGGCACGCGCGGAAAATGGCGCACACAGCAATGCCAGACACAACAGGGGAAACAGCAGAACGGCACGCAGCATGGGAGTGGGGATCTCGATCAAATGAACTCGATTTGCGGATGAGTTTAGCATGGGCCGGCATGGCCGGCCGGCGCTCCGGCGCCCGTGCCGGAAGCAGACTCGCTATTTGGGGCGATGAACGAAGGAAAGTTCCGGAACGAACGCGGCCCGCGCATCGCGATCGGCGGGCAGCGGCAACGGCGAGGACTTTTCGATGGCGCGCACCACGGCCTCGTCGTACGCCGCGTTGCCGCTCGTTTTCGTCACGCGCACGTTCTGGACTTCTCCGGTGGGCAGCAGCTTCACCAGGCAGCGCACCTCGGGGTTGCCGGTCAGGTTGTCGGGCAGGCGGGTATTGCCGCGCACCGTGGCGCTGATCAGGTCGCGATACTGCCCGACCACGCTCGCCACTTCGGCCTGCCGCTTGCTGGCGGCTGCACGCGCTTCGGCCTGTTTCGCCAGACGCGTCCGGTTGGCCGCCTCTTCGTCCGCCATCCGCTGGATCGCCTCCTCGTCTTCCATCTGGCGCAGCAGTTCGCGTTTTTTCTGTTCGGCAACCTGCTTCTCGCGCGCCGCCCTGGCCGCTTCGGCACGGGCCTTTTCTTCGGCCTGCTGCAGGGCCTGCTGCTTTTTGAGGCGCTCGGCTTCAGCCTTCTTTTTTTCCAGCGCAATATCGGGGGGCTTGGGCGGTGGGGGCGTCTTCACCTCCGGCGCGGGCGCAGGTTCGGGCTTGACCGCTTTCGGCTGCGGCCTGGGCGTTCTTTCCGCGACGGGCGGCGGAGGCGCCGGCAGCGATTCCCACACGTCGACCATCACCGGCGCAGGATGCTGGGTCTGCCAGGACACGCCGAACACCAGCAGCAACACGAACAGCAGATGCACGCCCAGCGCCAGGGCGCCGGCGGCGAGCTTGGGAACGGGGCGGGAGACGAAAGGCGCGTCTGCCGGGATATTCATCTGGCCGGGCGGGCGAGCAGGCCGATGCGGGTGATCTGCATCTGCTGCAAGAGCGCCATCGTGTTCATCACTTCCTCGTAGCGGACATCCTTGTCAGCCGCGATGACCACCGGCTGATCCGGCAGGGCGCTGTGAAGCGCCGCAATTTCCGCCGCCAGCTCCGACTTCGCCACCACCCGCTCGTCGCCCGCCACGGCGCGGTTTTTCAGCACATACTCGCCCGACTTCTTGATGATGACTTCGAGCGGCTGCGCCGGAGACTGCGAGGTCTTGCCGACGCTGGGCAGTTCGACCTGGGCGGGATTGATGAAGGGCGCGGTCACCATGAAGATGACCAGCAGCACCAGCATCACGTCGATCATCGGAACGACATTGATCTGGGCGACCTGCTTGCGGGTGCGCGCCATGAATCAGTCCGCCTTCGACGTCACCTGGCGCTGCAGGATGTTGGAAAACTCCTCCATGAAGCTTTCCATGCGGTTGGCCAGACGGTCGATGTCGTGGGTATAACGGTTGTAGCCGACCACGGCGGGAATGGCGGCGAACAGCCCCATGGCGGTGGCGATCAGGGCCTCGGCGATGCCCGGCGCGACCTGCGCCAGCGTGGCCTGCGCCACGCTCGACAGCCCCATGAAGGCGATCATGATGCCCCACACGGTGCCGAACAGGCCGACGTAGGGCGACACCGAACCGACGGTGGCGAGAAACGACAGGTGCGACTCGAGGCCATCGAGTTCGCGCTGGTAGGTGGCGCGCATGGCCCGGCGGGTGCCGTCGATGATGACGTTGAGCGACAGGCCGGCCTGCTGCCTCAGCTTGATGAACTCGCTGAATCCGGCCGCGAAGATGCGTTCCATCTCGCCTGCCTCCGCGCGCTCGGCCGCCACCCGCTGGTACATGACATTGATATCGCCGCCACCCCAGAACTCGCGCTCGAAGCTGTCGGTCACGCGCAGGGCGCGCTTCAGCGCGAACAGCTTGATGAAGATGAACCACCATGACAACAGCGAGGCGCCCAGCAGCAGCAGCATGACAAGCTGCACCGGCACCGATGCGTTGAGGATGAGATGGAAGAGCGAGAGGTCCTGGCTGAGTTCTGGATTCACGTCGTGTGGGTCAGTGCCTGAAGTATCGTTGCGGGCATTTTAACGGGTTTGAAATTCGCCGCGTCGACGCACGCCAGCGTGACTACGGCTTCTGCCAGACAGACGGCGCCCCGCTTGAGTTCCTGCTTCACGACGAGGCTGGCGCGCCCGGCCTCGTGCAGGCTGACCGACACGTCGAGCGCATCGTTGAAGCGCGCCGGCGACCGATAATCGATTTCCACCCGCCGCACCACGAACACGATTCCCGCCTCGTCGCGCAACTGATCCTGCTCGAAGCCGAATGCACGCAGCCACTCGCTGCGAGCACGCTCCATGAACTTCAGATAGTTGGCGTAGTAGACCACGCCGCCCGCATCGGTGTCTTCCCAGTAGACGCGGACCGGCCAGTGAAACGTCATGCTCAGAACAAGTCCGCGCCGGACTCGCCGGGCGGCGGTGCGAAGCCGAGATGGCGATACGCCAGCGGCGTGGCGATGCGGCCGCGCGGGGTGCGCTGCAGGTAACCCTGCTGGATCAGGAAAGGCTCGAGCACGTCCTCGATGGTGTCGCGCTCCTCGCCGATGGCGGCGGCGAGGTTGTCCAGCCCGACCGGCCCGCCCATGAATTTCTCGACCACCGCCGACAGCAATTTTCTGTCCATGACGTCGAGGCCGGCCCGGTCCACATCCAACATCACCAGCGCCGCATCCGCCACCGCGCCTGTGGCCTGGCCACCCGCTTTCACTTCGGCGTAGTCGCGCACCCGCCGCAGCAGGCGGTTGGCGATGCGCGGGGTACCGCGCGAGCGTTTGGCAATTTCCAGCGCGCCGGCCTCGTCCAGGTTCATCTGCAACAGGCCCGCCGAGCGGTGAACGATGAAGCCGAGCTCCTCCGCCGAATAGAACTCCAGCCGCGCGACGATGCCGAAGCGGTCGCGCAGCGGGTTGGTCAGCATGCCGGCGCGCGTAGTGGCGCCGACCAGGGTGAACGGCGGCAGGTCGAGCTTGACCGAGCGCGCCGCCGGCCCCTCGCCGATCATGATGTCGATCTGGAAATCCTCCAGCGCCGGATACAGCACCTCCTCCACCACGGGACTCAGGCGATGGATCTCGTCGATGAACAGTACATCGTGCGGCTCGAGGTTGGTCAGGAGCGCCGCCAGATCGCCCGCACGCTCCAGCACCGGGCCTGAGGTCTGGCGCAGGTTGACGCCCATCTCGCGCGCAATGATGTGCGCCAGCGTGGTCTTGCCCAGGCCCGGCGGACCGAACAGCAGCACGTGGTCGAGCGCCTCGCTGCGATTGCGCGCGGCGTGGATGAAGATTTCGAGCTGTTCGCGCGCCTTCGCCTGGCCGACGTATTCGGCCAGCGTGCGCGGCCGCAGCGCACGTTCGATCTGTTCTTCCTGCGGACTGACGGCGGCGGGGGCAATAAGACGGTCGGTTTCGATCATGGCGCCGGAGGCTGGGGTGCGTGTCGCACGAATTCTACCCCGTGCCGTCGGCGCCCGGCTCGACATGCTGGACCAGCTTGCCGCGGCCCTGCGCCTTGGCCCGGTAAAGCGCATGGTCGGCGCGCATCAGCACATCGTCGATCGAGTCCCGGAATGCGGGGCCGAGCCAGGTCTGCCCTGCGCTGAGGCCCGTCTGCAGATCGAGACCAAACGCATTGAGTTCGCTGCGGAAGTGGTCGGACAGACGCTGGAACCAGGCATGCAGGCCGGAGGCGTCGAGATCCGACAGCAGCACGACGAATTCATCGCCGGCGAGCCGCGCCGCCAGATCGGCGCGACGGGTCAGTTCTTTCAACGACTGTGCCAGCGCCAGCAGGACCTGATCGCCTACTCCATGCCCGTAGCGGTCATTGACCCCCTTGAAGGAGTCGATGTCGAGCAGAATGAGGGCGACGGGATGCTGCCTTTCGGCCAGGCCCTGCGCCTGCGGGAAACGCGTTTCGAACGCGCGCCGGTTGGGCAGCCCGGTCAGCGGATCGGTCAGGCTCAGATGTTCCAGCCGTGCGCGCTGCTCCTGCAGGTGCAGCGCGATCAGATTGATGTCGGCAGCCGCCGCCTCGAATTCGACGTAGTGCGGCAATATCGTCGGAACCGGTTCGTCGCGCGCCAGCGCGGTCAGGGCATCGCGGGTGGAAACAATATCGTTCAGCATCGCGCGACGCACACGAAGCAGACTGATCGCCAGCAGGATCAATACGGCCCCCAGCGTCAGCAGCCCGGTCAGCACCTGCATCTTGCCGCTGCCAGTCAACAGCTGCACCGGCGACTGGGCAATCAGGGTCCAGCCGGTGGCGGGAATCTCCAGCCGGATTTCCATCCGTTTTCCGCTGACCTCACCCCGACGTGCAATGGTATTGCCCGCCGCGTCGAGCACGATCAGCGCATGTCCAGGGTGGATGCTGTCGTCGATCACACGCTGCAACTGGCTCAGCCGCACGCTCAGGAAGAGACCGCCCAGAATGTCGCCGCCCGTTTCGTGCACTTCCGCCACCAGGTCGAAATGCTCCGCGCCCTTCACCTCGCGATGCAGCAGGGGTCGGATGTCCCGCAGGGTGTCCGCACGCTGCATGTCCTGCTGGCAGCGCGGCCCCACGCGCAGCGACAAGGCATCGCCCAGCACCTCGCCCTTCGGATTGACCAGCGCCATCCCCAGCAAGTCCGGCAGCAGCCGCTGCCGGGAAACCGCCCAGGCCTGCTGTTCCTCGACCGTGCCGACGCGCATCAGATCGATCAGTTCAGGATCCCGTGCAGCCTTGTCGAGCATCGTGTGGTAATAGTCCAGCAGCCTGACCACGCTGATATGGGTCTGGGTGGCTTCGAGGTGCAGCAGGTTCTGCTGCTCCTGGCTGCCGGCCCGCAGGCTGAACCAGATGCTGAGCGCTATGCCGGAAGCGAACATGACCACCACCCCCAGCAGCAACCACCCGATATGGCGCTGCAGGGAGGCAGGAGCGTGCATCGGCTGTGCGGATTGGGCCAAGTCTCAGCTCCTCGACAGGCTCCGCAGCGCCTGCCGGATGGCCTCGCCGACCGACAGATCGGGCGGCAGCACACGAATGGCCTCGGTCGTCTCGCGCTCGTTGTAGCCCAGCGCCAGCAGCGCCTGGCGCACGTCGTCCGACACGCCGGCGGACTCGGTGCTGGCAATCGCACCGGCAAACACCGGCTTGCCCTTCAGTTCGAGCAGCAGGCGCTCGGCGGTCTTCTTGCCGATGCCGGGCACCTTGACGATGCGGCCGATCTCCTGCGCCGAGATCGCCGCCGACAGATCGTTGACCGACAGGCCGGACAGCACCGACAGCGCGGTCTTGGCGCCGATGCCGGAGACTTTCAGCAGTTCGCGAAACGCCGCGCGTTCGATCTCGCTGCCGAAGCCGTACAGCAGGTGCGCATCCTCGCGGATCGCCAGATGGGTGAGCAGGCTGACCTTTTCGCCGATTGCGGGCAGGTTGTAGAAGGTGCTCATCGGCACGTCGATCTCGTAGCCGACGCCGTTAACGTCCACCAGGACCTGGGGGGGCTGTTTGGCGGCGAGCGTGCCGGTAATGCGTCCAATCATTTTGCGTGACCGATCATGAATGTTCTGCGGATAGCAACAGGATAGCCGCAAGCAGCACAGGCTGCGCATGCGCGGCGAGCAGCGTCTGCCGGATGGCGGACGCCAGATATTCGGGCGTGGCGGCAAAACGCCGCAACTGGCGCCATGCCGCCACGGCAGGCAGCAGCGCCGCCAGCGCAATCAGCGCGACGTCCGGCAGCGTGCCGCCCCACACTCCGCCCAGCAGCGCCAGCGCCGCCAGCAACAGCATCAGGCCATAGCCCCAGGCCGCCACTGCGGGCTGCAGCCGCGCAACCCAGTGCAGTTTGCCGCTGGCGCGGTCGGCTGCACGATCGGGAAATTGATTGATGTAGAGCAGGCTGGCAACCAGCAGCGCATACGGCAGTCCTGCAATCCAGGGCAAGGGCGCAAAGGCGCTCCTTTGCACGGTGTCGGCGCCAGCGACGACGAGCAGAAAGCCCGCCGCCACGCTCAGCTCGCCCACCCCGCGGCTGTTCAGTCGCAGCGGNNCCGGCGGCGCCGAATAGGCCCAGCCGATGGCGAGTCCGGCCAGACCGATCCAGAACAGTCCGTCCCCTGCGACACCGAGCAGCCACAGCCCGCCGGCAAGGGTGGCGGCAAACAGAGCCACGGCAAAACCCAGCATCTGATGCGGCGTCAGCACGCCGTTCTGGATGAAGCGGCTGCCGNNCGCTGCCGTTCAGATGATCGCAATAATCGTTGAGCACGTTGATTCCCGCGTGCGCCAGCACAGCCAGCAGCAGCGTGATCGCTGCGCGCGCGCCGTCGAACGGCACGCCGTCCGCACGCGCGGTGGCGAACCCGAGCAGACAGCCGGCCAGGGTGATGCTGAGAAAGGCCGGACGCGTCGCCAGCAGGTAGCGCACGAGAGGATTCGCCAGACGCTCGCGCGAAGGTTCACGCGGCGATGGAGCAGGGGTCATACCAGACGTCCGCCCTTGACGCGATAACCCGCCGTGGAGTGCGCGCCCAGGCGGCTGCCATGCGCATGGGTGATGGCACAGGCGAGCGCGNNACCATTTCCTGCACCTGCTCCTTGGCGGCCTTGCCGTGGCCGACCACCGCTTGCTTGATCTGCAGTGCCGTGTATTCCGCAACCATCAGTTCGCGCGACACTGCGGCGCAGATCGCGGCGCCGCGCGCCTGTCCCAGCAGCAGCGTCGATTGCGGGTTGACGTTGACGAAGACGAT
>DONB01000275.1 GCA_003510325.1 Thiobacillus sp.
GTGATGGGCTGGACCGGCGGCTACGTGCTGGTGGCGCTGTTCCTGGCGCCCTACCTGCGCAAGTTCGGCCAGTACACCATCCCGGACTTCCTCGGCTCGCGCTACGGCGGCAACCTGCCGCGCACCATCGGCGTCATCGCCGCCATCATCTGCTCCTTCACCTACGTGGTGGCGCAGATCTACGGCGTCGGCATCATCACCGCGCGTCTCACCGGCCTGGAATTCCAGATCGGCGTGTTCGTCGGTCTGGCCGGCATCCTGGTGTGTTCCTTCCTCGGCGGCATGCGCGCAGTGACCTGGACCCAGGTCGCGCAGTACNNGACCACCAAGGGCGCAGCCGAAGCTTCGGCCCGCGCAGCGTTCAAGGCGCAGCAGGAATCGTTCGAAGCCAGGATCGCGGCGCTGGACGAAGCCGTGGCCGCAGGCACGGGCGCGGCCTTCCTTGAAGCCCAGCGCGCCGAAGCCGGCAACCCCGCCGACTTCCCGGCCACCACCGACGACCTCAAGGCATCGTGGAAGAAATCGGCCGATGGCGCCAAGGGCAAGACCGGTCCGGTCTCGGCCCACGCCACCGCATTCGCCGGCAAGGGCGCCGAAGCCAAGGCCCGCGCCAACCCCGATGCGACCGAAGCCGAAATCGCCGCCGCACGCGCCGAAGACGAAGCCGCATCCAATGTGAAGCGCCGCAATTTCATCGCGCTGGTGCTGTGCCTGATGGTCGGTACCGCTTCGCTGCCGCACATCCTGATGCGCTACTACACCACGCCGTCAGTGCGTGATGCGCGCAAATCGGTGTTCTGGTCGTTGTTCTTCATCTTCCTGCTGTACTTCACCGCGCCTGCCCTGGCGGTGCTGGTCAAGTTCGAGGTGTACAACAACCTGGTGGGCTCGTCGTTCGCGTCGCTGCCCGCCTGGGTGGCGAACTGGTCGGCCGTGGACGCCACGCTGATGAAGATCGTCGACGTCAACCTGGACGGCATCGTGCAGCTCGCCGAAATCACCATCGGCGGCGACCTCATCGTGCTGGCCACCCCGGAGATCGCAGGCCTGCCCTACGTGATCTCGGGCATGGTGGCGGCGGGCGGTCTGGCGGCCGCGCTGTCGACCGCCGACGGTCTGCTGCTGACCATCGCCAACGCGCTGTCGCACGACGTCTACTACAAGATGATCGACCCGAAGGCCTCCACGGTGCGCCGTCTGGCCATCTCCAAGGGCCTGTTGCTGGTGGTGGCGCTGTTCGCCGCGTACACCGCCTCGCTGAAGCCGGGCGACATCCTGTTCCTGGTCGGCGCCGCATTCTCGCTGGCCGCCTCGGCATTCTTCCCGGCGCTGGTGCTCGGCATCTTCTGGAAGCGCGCCAACTACCTCGGCGCGGTCATCGGCATGCTCGCCGGTCTGGGCGTGTGCATGTACTACATGTACATCACCTACCCGTTCTTCGGCGGCGTGGCGGCGAACCAGTGGTTCGAGATTGCCCCGATCGCCGCCGGTGTGTTCGGCATGCCGATCGGCTTCCTCGGCGTCATCGTCGGCTCGCTGGTTTCGCGTGCGCCCAGCGCCGAAATTCAGGAACTGGTCGATCACGTGCGCTACCCGAACCTGGCAAGCGGCATCGATACCCGCGCAACCTGATCGTTGTGCAGGCGCGCCTTCGGGCGCGCAACAAAAAAGCCAGCCTTTCGAGGCTGGCTTTTTTTCATCCTAAGCCCACTCAGATCAATCGATGGGCGAAGTCGCTGCGCTCCGCGTCGTGAATCAGCCGCCGCGCGGTCTGCGGATCGTGGGTCAGCGTATGTTCGATCACCGACGCCACCTTGTCCGGCTCGTTGCAGTGATGCCATGCCATCCCCAGCGCATACCAGGCCAGGCCGTTCATCGGCTGCAGGCGTCCCGCCTCGGTCAGCGCCGCTGCCGCCTCGGCGTGGCGTCCATGCCGTGCATGCAGCATCCCCAGCCCGTACCAAGCCCGATCATTGTTCGGGTCGAGTTCGGTCGCCCGCTGGAAGGCCTCCAATGCGGCCTCGTCCATGCCGCCCTTGTCGCGCACATACGCGAGGTTGAACCAGGCATGCGCATCGTCCGGCTTGATCCCGACCGCCCGCGCCAGCCAGGCCTCAGCCTCGACCCAGCGTTCCTGGCCGGCTTCCAGCCAGCCCAGCGTACTCAGTGTAGGCACATGGGTCGGGTCGGCGCGGATGCTGTCGCGGTAGGCGGCCAGCGCACGCTCGCGCTGACCCACCATGCTGAAAAGCATGCCCCGCAGGCCATGTCGTACACGGTCGTAATTCATCATCCGTCGAATACAAAGTGAAGACAGCACGCATTGTCATGGGCCAGCGGCATGCTGACAAGCTGCGTTAAAATCGCGGATTCGTTCCAGGAACACTCGCCATGCCGCTCGACATCCTGCTGGTTTCCATCCTGCGCACCCTGGTTGAAGTCGCCGGCTTCGCCCTGCTCGGTCAGGGTGCCCTCGCCGTGCTGGCCGGCAAATACCGCGAGCAGAACATCTTTTACCGGGTGCTGCGCATCATCACCGGCCCGGTGGTGCGCGCCGTGCGTTTCATCACTCCGCGCTTCGTGATCGATGCCCACGTGCCGATGCTCACCTTCTTCCTGCTATTCTGGCTGTGGATCGTTCTGGCGCTCGTCAAACGCCACCTGTGCAGCCTGCACGGCCTGGCATGCTGATGCAGAAACACCCGGCCTCGGCTTGACGAGAATGGGGCAAACCGGTTAAATTGCCGCCTCTTTTGGCCAGTTAGCTCAGTTGGTAGAGCAGCNNTTCGATTCCGAGACTGGCCACCACTTCCAACGGCTCGCGTTTTTCGCGGGCCGTTTTCGCTTCAGCCTCCCAATACGCCCGTTTCTCTACATCTTTCTCCCGCTCGGCGTTCGCTTGGGCGATCAATTCCAGTTTGTCGATCTGCAGCAAATCCGCTACCTGCGCGGCGATGTAGTCATCCATCACACGGCGATGTTTCCTGTACATCGTCATGTTCGAGGTTTCCAAATTTAGCAATTTAGCTAGTTGGTAGTCCGAAGTCAGACCTTGCTTCTGCTTCAGGGCATCGAGGTATTCCAAGGTGTTCATGGTGGTTCTCCTTTGGGTTACAGGCATGATCAGGTGATCGCTACCACTTGACAACTGTCAGCCGATAGCCATACGCTTCGTTCCGCTATCGCCTGATAGCTTAACCGACAAGGAAGCTCACCATGAAAATGCAAGTTCTCGGCGTAAAGGTTCTCAAGGGCATCAAAGATGGCAACCCCTGGGACATGTCTGCAGCCCTCATCCAAACCAAGATCGAATCCTTCCAGAACGAGAAAGTGACCGCAGCCGGCTATGGCTATGAAGTCACCGAAATGCCGCTCGATTCTGCCTGCATCGAGCAGTTCAACAAGATCCAGTTTCCCACCGTCGTCGATCTCGAAATCGGCCAGCGTGCTCGTATGGGCAAGTTCGAAAGCTACGTGATGGGTGTCGTCCCGGCCCTGTCGGTCGCCAAGTCGGCTTGAGGGGGGAACGGCTAGTAACACTAGTCCGTTCATTCTCATTTTGAGAAAAAACAGGGGGACAGGGGGTGTCAAATGGCTCGCTCTTCGTTGATTGGATCACCGCTTCTCAACATCATCCGGACGGGGGCTTACCAATCCTCACAGGGGGTGTCACCGTCCACTATTCCGCCGATGGTGCGCCAGTTTTTGAACGCAACCAGTCCACGCGCTTTAACGGAAGCCATGACACAAGCGTTCGTGNNGGATCGAGGCTTGTAACCGAATACTGGTGGAGCTTGGCCTCCCACCATTCACAGCTGCAACTACTGACCGGACAACGCCTGGCCCCTTCGCGCTTCCACAGTCCCGGCGGGGTTGCGTCATATCGCGTCTGGACATTACCCGGAATTACAAAACAGGCTCGGAAAGTTCAGCCCGCGCTTTCATCCGATGGCTTGGTGCTCGAAGCATCGCACGCATGAAACGCGGACAGTCGGGCGACGAATCGGTGTGGTGGGCCAACACGCGCCACATGCTGAAAGCCTACATCAAGCACCTGGAAATGATTAAGCACGGTGCCGATTCAAACGACGAGCTGGTGTCGTGGCTCAAGGATCAAGGAGTGGTGCGCGTGGAAATCGAACTCAAAAAACGCTTGCTTTCAGAGCTTGGCTTGAATGACCTGGCCAACATCACCGACGCAAAACTCGAAGGTTTGTACGAGCAGCAGATCGAGCCTTTCAAGCGCGCTGATCGTTCCTGTGATGAGGACATCCTAGATGCCGTACCTCAGAAAAGCCGGGTCTATGCTGCTGCCTGGCTTGCTGGTCAGGACATGCGGGCGATGGCGTCACAGGCGACCTTGTACCGCCATGCAAAAGTGCTTCGTGAATGCGGCATCGACATTCTTGCACCTCGCAACATCGAGCGCTTCCCGGTCAAGGTTCGCTTCATTGAGCTTGAACCGCTCGCCGTGCCTGACTGGTACGACCTCGAAGCGAGGGCCGCTTGATGCCTCTGCATTACTTTGAGCGGATCGCCAAAATCTTGCTTGTGGTTGGATTCGGCTGCGTTCTTTATGTCGCGTGGGGCGCGCTGTGATGTACTGCCACCCCCATGCCGCAAAAAAATGGCCCCAGGCCATGAAGCCCAAAGCCACCCCCGCGCAGATCGAGCAGGCCCGCATCATGCGCGCCGCCAAGATCGCCAAGCGCATTTTCCTGGCTCGTCAAAAAGACCTGTTCGGTGGCTACGAATGACTGTTGGCTATTCCGCTGCCGGTAACTGTTGGGCGACTGCTGATGAAGCGGTGGATGCGTTTTATTCAGCTCAGAACATGACCGTTCATCTTGTCACCACAGGTACAGCAAATCTTTTTTATCGGCATCGCCCCGCCAAGGTCAGCGGTGTTTGGTATGACGTGACGGAGTCCTGTTCTCTCGGCACGTTCAATAACGTCCTGACCTGCAATACCGCAAGCAAGCCTGCATTAACCAACGTTATTGGGGTTTGCACGATTACCGAATCCAGCTCTGGCGGGACTGTTCCTTCAGGCCTCCCTGTCGATTTTGATTATTCGATTCTTGGTGCGCTATTCGCCTTCTCGTTTTCTGTTGTGGTCGGTATCTGGCTATTCGGCCGGAGCGCTGGCTCCGTCGTAAATATTTTCAAACCGAAATGAATTCGGCGTGTTGCCGTGTCCGCTGCCTGACGGTTTCAGGCATTTTTAAGAGGGTATTAATCATGAAAATTTCGATCAACTCCGCTGTTCAGTCCGTCAAAAAAATGGGCCGCGATGCCTATGCCGTGATCGATAACGCCACTGGCAAGGTCGTTGCCGTGACGACTGGTGTCATGGCTGCGGCTGGTGAAGCGCTGGCCGTGCCTCCGGACTTCACCGCGCTGACCAGCGGTATCGACCTGAGCACGCTGGAAGCTGCTGTTCTGGCCGCTCTGGTTGCTCTGCTCGGCCTGTATCTGATCATGGGCGGCGGCAAGACCATCATCGGCTTCTTCAAAGGCGGTCGTTAATACCAAGCCGGGGGGGACGCCCCCCGACTCCTGGAGGTTGTCATGCTCGACGCGGAAACCTATTTCTATTTGCTGTTTCTCTTCTTCGGCATCATCTGCGGATGGGCCTTCATTCAAGGTGTGGATGGATGAAAAAACTTCTCGCTGTTTTCTTCCTCGCGTCCTCACTTGGATTTTTCGTCTATGCGGAAGTCCAGGCGCAAGCCCTGCAGCTCGCCAAGCCGTTCACCGGCAAAGTCAATAAAGCCGTCTCGTCTGCTGTTGGAAAGCGCCTCAACACGATGGGCTTCGCAGCGAACGACCCCATCTATTCCGCCACCATTGCCGCATCGCAGACCGTTGTGAATGGTGCGATTGCGACCGGCTCTGTGGCCGCTACCGTGGCTTCTATCGGCTCCGCCCCTGTGTGGCTTTCTGTCGCGCTCGGCATCGGTGCTGTTTACGAGCTATACGATTTCTCAGTTGGACAATTCGAAGTGAAGCCGGTCCCGAATGCGCCGGCTGTCCAGATGTCACAAGGGACTGTGTATCAGGCTCCGCCTTTGCCGCCTGCCTTCGATGGAACATACAACACGCTTCCTACCGATTTGCCATATGACTATGCCGATCCCGGCGTGGGCAACGCGATTCAATATCCATCTGATCAGAAGATTTGCGCCACCATGACCGGCTATGGCAGCACCACCGGCACCTATTGCGGGAACGCTGTGCAGGAGATCGAGGACCAGGCATACAAGCGGCACATGCACGCCGCCATCAAACATCTGGTGGTGTCACTCGGCTGGAGCATCGTAAGCATTACACCCGGCGTCAGCAGCGGCCCGACTAAGGTCGTGTGCACGATCTCGCCGTTGGTCTGCCCGGACGGCATCAGGTACAACTATTCACGGGCGATGACGATCAACTATGCGCAGCCTGACGGCGGCGGCGGCTGGATCGATGGCACCATGTCTACGACGCTTGCGTTTAGCGTTTTCAACAATCCGCTTTATGTCGATACGTCGAAGGCCTACACCCTGAACGACGCGGCGGCCAAGCTGCAAACTAGCGACCTCTCAACCCTGGCCGATCCTGAATTGCTGGCGGCCATTGCAAACAAGATATGGCAGCAGGCAGCGCAACAGCCAGGCTATGAAGGTGCAGCGTATAACGCGGCCGATCCGATCACTGCCGAAGATATCTTGGCCGACATTGCCGCGGGGCTTTATCCGCATCCGACAAACTACGATCTGTTGTCGCTTCCGTCGCCTGACGCCTCCAACGTAGTGACGTTCGATCCTGCTGCGGAAATCCAGCCAGAAGCGCCAGCATCGAGCGTTGCGCTCGATCTGGGGCCTGATCCCGGTATCGCAGCCCCGGCGCTTGAGGACGCACCTACAGGCGCCTCCATCGTTGCGCATGTCATGGGCCTGATGCCCTCGTTCTCTGGCTTCACGCTGCCGGCGCATACAGCCGCGTGCGAAATGCCGACGTTCGATTTCTTCGGTAACACGATGACCATGCAGCCGGCCTGCGATCTGATCGAGGGCCAGCGTTCCATTCTTTCCACGATCTTCGTCGCTGTGTGGAGCGTGTCGGCTCTCACCTTCGTTTTGCGGGCCTGATCCATGTTTGCCATTCTTGCATCGGCTGTAAATCTGGCGCTCGGGTTTCTTGTCCGGGGCGTCATCGTCAAATTCGGTGTGATGTTCGCGGCGTGGTATCTGGCTCTTGAGCTGGTGTCGGCTCTGGTGTCATACGTCCCGAGTGTGTCGGCGCTCTCTGATGCAATGGCGGCATTCCCTCCCATGCTCTGGTACATGCTTGAGCTGGTGCGAGTTGACTTCGGAATCCCTCTGATGCTTTCCGCCATGTCAACGCGCTTCCTCATTCGTCGCATTCCGTTCATAGGCTGATATGGCGATCAATGCTTACACGGGCCTCATGGGCTCCGGCAAGACTTACGAAGTGGTCTTGTCCGTCATCCTTCCGGCCATCAAGTCAGGCCGTGATGTGGTCACGAATATCCGGGGACTTCAATACGAGCTGATCTGTGCGCATCTGAAGGAACCGAACGCCGGATGCGAGTTCGGAAAAATTCGCGTCGTGAACAATGAGCATGTCCAGGGGGATGACTTCTTCCCGGCCTATAACGACACGCTTCAAAAGTTCGAGTACACCGACAAAACCGTTGTGCAGCCGGGCAACCTTGTTGCCATCGATGAGGCGTGGCGTCCGTGGGGCACTGATAGCAAATGCATCAAGGCGCACATGTCCTTTTTCCGGGAGCATCGCCAGTGCGTCGATGCCAAGGGCACGTCTTGTGATCTGGTCGTAATCACTCAGGATATTGGCGATATTCACAGGCTGCTGAAAGCAGTTATAGAAATGTCTCTACGCTTCACCAAGCTAAAAACGCTCGGTCTTTCGAAGCGCTACAGGATCGAAATCTACGAAGGTGCTCGGCTCTATAAAACCAAGCTCACGAACTGGTCAACGCGCAACTACGACAAGGCCATTTTTCCGCTTTACAAGTCCTATGCCAGTGATTCAGGCGCGGGGATCGAAAAGGTCATCGATGGCCGTCAAAACATTTTCAAGTCGGGCATGTTCGTTGTTCCTGTCGTTCTTGCTGTCCTGTTTTTGGGTGGCGGTATATGGGGGATGACAAGGTTCTTTAGCGGTGCGGGCCTTGAGGAAAAGCCGCTTGTTGCCTCCGTTGAAAATAATTCCGGTGCACCTGGTGCACCTGGTGCGGTTGGTCAATCTTCCCCAGCTGCTTCTAAACCGGCCTCGCCCTCGATGTCGCAATCGTCGGCGTCTGTTGTGTCTGCTTCTATTGCCGGGACTGTTCGAATTGGCTCCGACGACTGGGTTGTGCTTGCAACTGCTGACGGTCTGCGCATGGTTAGCCCGTCCTTGGTTTATTCGCGTGGCGTGTCTGCCATCACCAAGGACGATTTAAAAGCTGTTCCCTCCTATCTGATGAATCCATGAGAACCTTGCTCCTAGCGCTTGTCCTGCTTGCCTCTCCGGCGTTCGCCGATCGCATTAAGTTGGACAATGCGCCGCTATCCAACGTCGTGCGGCTGTACTTCGCGGAAGTCAATCAGGAGGCGTACCACTTGCCGGATTCCATCATCAAGGATGAAAGGCGGGTGAGCTTGTCCATAGAGGGAAACTCGGCCCAGCTGCGCGGCTACCTGTCCGACATACTCAAGGGCTACGGCTACGCAATCGAGAAAAGGGGGGGCATGTACTCGGTGGACAAAATGTCCGCTTCTTCTCCTGGTGGCGTCGAGCTTGAGACCCTGATCTATCGGCCGAAGGCGCGTACCTCTCAGTATCTAACCGATGTGATGCGCCACCTTTACCCCTCTGTGTCTCAAGCTGCCCCAGGTCTCCCCGCTGCCGTGACTGTCACCGGCGAATATGAGCCTACAAGCGCCTCCGCAAAGCTTGAGAACCGTTCGGACAGGCTGATATTTCAGGGTACGCCGCAACAGGTAAGCGACTTCAAACGGCTGGTGTCTGTTCTTGATGTGGCGACGCCGTCCATCGAGCTGCAGGTGTTCTTGATCGAGCATACAAAGACCAAGGGGAAGCAATCGGGCTTTGCTGCGCTGGTCGATAAAGTGGGGCCGTTCTCGCTGGCCTTGGGGTCGATCCCCGGCGCGGGTGATGTGCTTCGCTTTGCCTCGGGTGGTGTTCAGTTGGCGATTTCCGCTCTCAGGACTGACAACGCATTCAGCGTCTACACCTCGCCTAAGCTGCTTCTAGTGGATCGCAAAAAAGCGCGTCTGGTAGTTGGCCAGGATGTGCCTGTTCTGACTTCGACCACCACCACGGAACAGGGCGTCGTCCAGTCAATCGAATACCGTTCTTCCGGTGTCATCATGGAGGCCTCGGCAAACATCCTCGATGACGTCATTGAAATTGATTCGACTATCGAGGTCTCCAGCTTTGCCGAGACGACAACCGGCGTCAGCATGTCCCCCACGCTCACGAAAAGGGCGCTCCAAAGCTCTACAGTCCTCTCCGACGGCTCCGCCGTCCTCTTCGGCGGCCTGAACTCGACCAACCAAAACGAAGGCTCCACAGGCCTTCAATTCCTCCCGCGTTTCCTCCGTACAAACTCTGCCGGATCGGACGAAAAAGAACTATTCATTCTGATGGCGGCAAAGCGCCTTTGATCGGGTGACGGGCGCTGCCGGCGCGTGCGCCGAGCAAGCCCGTCGCACGATCAAAAAGCCCCCGCTGACTCCTCTCTGAAAGCCAGACCGAACCTCTGCACACTACGTTGCAGTCATCGCCGGGCGGCTTAGCCCGGGGTTTCGATGACGGTGCCCGGCGTGATGTAGGAGCGTTTAGGCCGGTCGTCCCGGCCTGCGACGATCACGTCCGGCCGTTGGCCTGCATCCCGGGGGCAGACATGGAAGCCAGGGCTATGTCATCATTCCCCGGGGGCACCGGAGTTGTATTAATTTTTTTTATACCAATCCCGCCCTCCATTTATTTGATAGGGGGAACTACAGTTGGCCACAGCGTATCCGATATCGCATGTAGTATCATGACCCCGACAAAACTGAAGAAACTCAAACGTCAGTTGGAGGAGATGTCAAGATCCCCCCAGAATCGCAACTACAAGGATTTAGTGTCGCTTGCGCTCCAACTTGGCAGGCAGAAAGAGAAGCGAGGGAAGGAAGTTAACTACACCCGGAAACGCGATCCAGCTCTGAGCCCCCCGCTTTCAATCCCACAACATCCGGGGGACCTTAAGCCCCGCACGGCCCTTAGCATTATTGAAGCCTTGCTGAGCGATGTAGATGGCTGGGAGATTTATCTGTCCGAGTGCGCGGACAAAGAAAGGAGATAGAGATGGACAAGAAAGCAAAAGAAATTTTGAAAAAGCCCTACGCTCGCCGTCTTGTTCCTGACGAGGAGGGAGGTTTTGTCGCATCTATTCATGAATTCCCTGGATGTTTCGCCGAGGGAGAAACACCCGACGAAGCGCTACACAATCTAGACGAAGCGGCGGCTGCATGGATTGAATCGGCTATGGCTACGGGATATCCCGTTCGTGAGCCGGTTTCGTTTTTCGGGTATAGCGGAAAAATCGCACTTCGGATTCCGCGCGGCTTACACAAGCAATTGGCTGAACTGGCCGAGTTGGAAGATAGCAGTATTAATCAGTTGTTGGTCACTGCAATCTCAGGATACGTAAGCACGGGACATGCGCTTTCTAAGCTTTCAGAGACAGTTCGCTCCGAAGTACGAAAAATCGTAACTGACGGACTTGTGTCGTTGTCTCGTAATGGCCCAACGTCTTTTACCTTTTCTATTCAGTCCTCGCAGGTTCCAATGCATTACGTGGGTGGGAGCTCCATGGCTGGCATTACGGCCGAAACAACTATTAGTATTCCTAATCCGTTACGACAGCCCGCCCTGCTGGAACACGCTCCTTAATTATTTCGAGCCATTTCTCAATCATGAGCAGGAAGAAACACCAACCTAAGCGCGTACGCTTTTTTCTCGCCGACGAAATACGTACAGATGATCGGTCGAAGCCGCTGATCATAGGGCTATTCGTTGACGATCAAGTCTTAATTGAGGTGTCGTCTGAGCCAACACCTGAAAAGCCCATTTCGTTGCAAAGCATAACGGTCCTTGCGTCTCTCATCGATTGCGCGGGCCATTTTGACGCAGAGTCGAGTCTTTATGGGCCAAATGGGTTCGTTATTTTCGAGGGGCGTAAAATTGAAGGAGGGATTACAACGCATGAGGAAGGGGGTACCGAATTGAGAAATATGAATCTCATACTGAGATTCTCGCCTTTCATGATCCCTTCTCTTGGCGAGTATCGGCTGGACATAAAACTCGATAAGAAAACGTATACCTATACATTCAAGATCCTGAGCAGGGGCGCAGTTTATTCACCTTGAATGCAATCTGCTTGGTTTCTTCCGTATCAAAAAAGCTTCCAACCTGGAGGCTTTTTTTCATTTCTGTGGCCGCCGCCATTCCTTCGGGTGATACACCACGTCCTTCAAGTCCGTTGGTTTATCTCTCAGCAACCTCCATCTTTGCGGCTGCTGACCCTTCGGGCTAGATCCCCGCCCGCGAAGCAGCCCAATTACCAGCAAAACCAGCCCCGAAAAAATAAGTAATTTCGCATATACCATGCGGTGACTTTACCATCCGTCCATGCACACATGGAACGACGCAGCATCCCTGTGGCTCATCGAGATGAACCACAAACGCACCATCGATCACGATCGTAGAAAGCTTGAGTGGCTGCGGCCGCTGCTCGGCCAAAAACACCTTACTGATATCGATCGCTTCGTGATTGCCGATATCGGCAAACTCAAGGCGGAAGAAGCGTCACCCGCCACGGCCAATCGTTACCTTGCCTTGATTCGCTCGATCATGCGGCGCGCCGCATTTGAATGGGAGTGGATTGCCAAACCGCCACGGATTCACCTCTATCAAGAACCAAGCCGGCGGATACGCTGGCTCACGGCCGAACAGGTGCGCACGCTGCTGGACGAACTACTCCCGCACCAGCGGGACGCCGTGCTCTTCGCCCTCGCAACCGGTTTGCGACATGCCAACGTCGCCGGCCTCAAGTGGGATCAGGTCGATATGACCAGGCGCACGGCCTGGCTATTTGCGGACCAGGTGAAGAATGGGGAAGAGTTGCATGTGAGCCTGAACGACACTGCGCTCGATGTCCTAAAGCGAAGAAAAGGCAGACACAAAGATTACGTCTTTACGTACAGGAATCGCCCTATCAAGCGATTCAATACGCGAGCTTGGTACAAGGCATTAAAAAGGGCTGGAATTGAAAATTTTCGCTGGCACGATCTGCGCCACACCTGGGCGAGTTGGCTTGTGCAGCAAGGCGTCCCGCTCTATTCAGTGCAGGAAATGGGGGGTTGGAAAACTTATAAGATGGTTCGTCGGTACGCGCACCTGTCTCCAAGCGTCAATCTCGTCAATGCCCGCAAGATCGATGATGTTCTCGGGGACTTCAAAGACAATCATTGAAAATCCGCGTGTCCTTGGNNTTCGATTCCGAGACTGGCCACCAAATTCGAACGGCTTCCCGTGGTTTTCCACCGGAAGCCGTTTTCTTTTGGGCAGACCCTGCGTTCCGTCTGTCCGGACAATTCAAGGCAAATCGCGCGGCCCGTCCGAAGAATCGCCGCATAAGCATGCACGGCTGGACATCCAGGCCCAAAATCCCCTTCAGTTCCTGCCAAAAACAAATTTACGATCAGCCGCGCGGCTTCGGCAGGCAGGTTCTTCGGGTGCGGCAGAGCCCTCTAACCCAGGCTTGCCGACGCAGACCGACCACCACAGGCCTGCACGAAAATTAGAATCTAGCTATTTGTTGGTTTTCATAAGCTGTACTAATGTGAAGCTGCTTTTCCCCCGACAAAAAACCAGGAGACAGCAATGAGCAAGAAAGACAGCAGCCCGTCCGTCCAAACCGCGCAAGCCGATCAACCCGAAGCCAAACTGAGCCGACGAAACTTTCTCGGCGNNCCGGCCAAGGACATCTTCCACGAATATGCGACGGACTTCGCCAACAAGGTGAATGCGATGTCCGGCAAGGAACTCCGTATCGAGGTGTTGCCGGCTGGCGCAGTGGTCAAGGCTTTCGATCTGCTCGATGCAGTGAACAAAGGCACGCTCGACGGCGGCCATGGCGTGGTCGCCTACTGGTATGGCAAGAATTCGGCCGTTGCGCTGTGGGGCTCCGGTCCGGCCTTCGGCATGGATCCGAACATGGTGCTGGCCTGGCATTACTACGGCGGCGGCAAGGAACTGCTGGACGAAATCTACAAGGGCATGANNCCCTTCGGCTGGTTCAAGAAGCCCGTCACCAGCGCCGATCAGATGAAAGGCGTCAAATTCCGTACGGTGGGCCTGGCGGTCGACATGTACAAGGATCTGGGCGCCGCAGTGAATCCGCTGCCCGGCGGCGAAATCGTACCGGCCATGGACCGCGGCCTGCTCGATGCGGCCGAGTTCAACAATGCCTCCTCCGACAACCTGCTGGGCTTCCCGGACGTGGCCAAGGTCTGCATGCTGCAGAGCTTCCACCAGTGCAGCGAGCAGTTCGAGATCCTGTTCAACAAAAAGAAGTACGACGGGCTGAATGCCGAGCACAAGGCCATCATCAAGTACGCGCTCGAGGCGTCGTCGGCCGACATGTCCTGGAAGGCGATCGACCGCTATTCCAAGGACTACATCGACATGAGCACCAAGAAAGGCGTCAAGTTCTACAAGACGCCGGATGCCATCCTGCGCAAGCAGCTGCAGTCCTGGGACAAGATCATGGCCGCCAAGAGTGCCGAAAACCCGGCGTTCAAGAAAGTGCTCGAGTCCATGCGCGCCTTTGCCGGCCGCGCGGCGCGCTGGCAGAACGACACCAGCGTGGACTACAAGATGGCCTACAACCACTTCTTCGCCAAGAGGAAAGGCTGACACCCTCCAGTCGAAACCGCCGGCCCTCGTGCCGGCGTTTTTTTCCCCCGGATACTTCTCATGCAGACGCTGTTGCTTGCCATCGACCGGTTTACCACCTTCATCGGGCGTTTGTTCGCCTGGACCATCGTGGGGCTGACCCTGCTCATATCTTGGGAAGTGTTTTCCCGTTATTTTCTGAACCACCCGCATCCCTGGGCGCTCGACGCCCAGATCATGCTGTACGGCGTCCTGTTCATGATGGCCGGCGCCTACACCCTCGCGCACCAGGGACACGTTCGAGGCGACGTGCTCTATGGTTCGCTCAGCCCGCGCACCCAGGCCGGCATCGACCTGGTGCTGTTCGTATTCTTTTACCTGCCCGGTGTGCTCGCGCTCACCTGGGCCGGTTGGACGTATGCCAACGAATCGCTGGCCATCCGTGAAAACACCTTCAGCCCCGACCCGCTGCCGCTCTACCCCTTCAAGTTCGTGATACCGGTGGCCGGCTTCCTGCTCCTGCTGCAGGGCATCGTAGAAATCCTGCGCTGCGCAGTCTGCCTGCGTCAGGGCGAGTGGCCTGCCCGCATGAAGGATGTGGAAGAAATCGACCTGGAAGAACTCAAGGCCATGGTCAAGGATGACGGCGACGCTGCGGAGGCCCGGCCATGAAGAAAGGACCTCTGATCGGCTTCGGCATGATGGGTCTGATCCTGCTGGCCATTGCCCTGCTCACGCCGTGGAACACCCTCAACACCGGACACATCGGCATCATCATGCTGTGCTTGATCGTGGTGGCGATGATGATGGGATTCCCCAGCGCCTTCACTCTGATGGGCATGGGCGTGCTGTTTTCCTGGATTGCCTACCGCTCGGTCGACCCCGGCATCGCCGTGCAGCAGACCCTGGACCTGGCGGTGCAACGCTCCTACGGCGTGATGACCAGCGACGTGCTCATCGCCGTGCCCCTGTTCCTGTTCATGGGCTATCTGGTCGAACGCGCGAACCTGATCAAGAAGCTGTTCCACGCCATCCACATCGCCACCGCACGCATCCCGGGTTCGCTCGCCGTGGCCACCCTGGTGACCTGCGCCATCTTCGCCACCGCCACCGGCATCGTCGGCGCCGTGGTCACATTGATGGGCCTCCTGGCGCTGCCGGCCATGCTGCGCGCCGGCTACGACACCAAGCTGAGTGCCGGCGTGATCGCGGCTGGAGGCACACTCGGCATCCTGATTCCGCCGTCGATCCTGCTCATCGTCTATGGCGCGACCGCCGGCGTGTCGGTCGTGCAGCTCTACGCCGGCGCGCTGTTTCCCGGCCTGATGCTGGCGGGACTGTATGTCGTGTACGTCATCCTGGTGGCCTGGCTCAAGCCCCAGTGGGCGCCGCCGCTGAGCACGCAGGACCGCAGCGTGCCGCTGCCGTCGCACATGGAGCAGATCTCGGCAAGACATGGCGCACTCGCCATACCCGGCCTGGTACGGACGCTGTTCGGGCAGCGCGATGCCACGGTCTCACGTGCCGCCGCAGGCCGCGACCTGCTGATGGCCAGCCTGCCGGCGCTGGTTTTCGCGCTCATCATGGGTCTGACCTGGAATACGCTGACCAAGCCGACCGAGACATTCGACACGTCCGGCCTGGTGGAAATGGGAACGTCCGTCGAAGCCTTCAGCAGCGAAGGCGAGAGCGAGGCAACGGCCCCCGGCATCAGCGAACCGCCGGTCGAGGAAAACACCGCGCCGGGGATCGAAGAACCCCCGGCCCTGGAAGAACCGCCGATGCCGGAAGAACCCGTAACGCTGGAAGAGCCGCCGGCGCTCGCCGAACCCGACGCCGCCTCAGCCGACACCTCAACCGAACGCGAGCCCGCCCCGGCGGCGTTCTGGAAGACCGTCGGCGTCGGCGCTGCGGTGCTGGGAGTGGGCTATCTGCTGCTCACCTTCCCGCGTCTGGAGGTGTTCCACATGCTGCTCACTTCCTTCTTCCCGCTGGCCGTGATGATTCTCGGCGTGCTGGGCTCGATCGTGTTCGGACTCGCCACGCCCTCCGAAGCAGCGGCCGTGGGCGCATTGGGCGGCTTCGTTCTGGCGGCGTTCTATATGGCCAACGAGAAGCCGCGGGAGCAACGCAGACGCTGGTGGCCGAGCTGGATCGTGCTGTGGGGGATATTTCTTGCCTCGATCATCTGGTTCGTCCTGTACCGGGCGGAAGTGCTCGCCACCCCGCTGCCGCCGATTCTGGGCCAGGCTTCCATGCTGGCCTTTCTTGTCTGGGCGCTGCTCGCCAGCTGGCAGGTCAAGCTCATCCCCATGCTCCGGGAATCGGTGTTCCTCACCGCCAAGACCTCCGCCATGGTGTGCTGGCTGTTCGTCGGCGCAAGCATCTACTCGGCGGCATTCTCGCTGCTGGGCGGACAGCACGTGGTCGAACAGTGGGTGCTGTCGCTCAACATGACGCCGCTGGAATTCCTGCTGCTGACCCAGCTCATCATTTTCCTTCTGGGCTGGCCGCTGGAGTGGACGGAAATCATCGTCATTTTCATGCCGATCTTCATTCCGCTGCTGGCGCACTTCAACATTGATCCGCTGTTCTTCGGCCTGCTGGTGGCGCTCAACCTGCAGATGTCCTTCCTGTCGCCCCCCATGGCGCCGGCGGCGTTCTATCTTAAAGGCATCGCGCCGCCCAGCGTGTCGCTGGGGCAGATCTTCCTGGGCTCGATGCCCTTCCTGGGGCTGGTGATCGTGTCCATGGCGATCCTGTATATCTGGCCACAGATCGGCCTGTGGCTGCCGGGCGTGCTCTACAAGTAAGCGGATTGCGTGACAATCAACCGAGGAGAAACGATGGACATCGCATTCATCGGCATGGGCATCATGGGCAAGCCCATGGCCGTCAACCTTAAGAAAGCCGGCCACAGGGTCTTCGTGCATGGCCGCCGAGCGGAAACCATGGTCCAGCCAGTCGAGGCCGGCTGCGCCGGCTGCACGACGATCGCCGAAGCGGCGGCACAGGCCGAGGTCATCATCGTCATGGTATCGGACACGCCGGACGTCGAGCAGGTCCTGTTCGGCGAGAACGGCGTCGCCGCAGGGGCGAAGCCCGGCTCGGTGGTGGTCGACATGAGCACGATCTCGCCGACCGCGACCCGGGCGTTCGCGGAAAAGCTGCAGGCGCGCGGCATCGAGATGCTCGACGCGCCGGTGTCCGGCGGCGACGTCGGCGCGATCAATGCCACCCTGTCGATCATGGTCGGCGGCAAGCCCGAGGTGTTCGAGCGCGTGAAGCCTGTGTTCGAGGCGATGGGCAAGAACATCGTGCGGGTCGGCGATATCGGCGCCGGTCAGGTCGCCAAGGCGTGCAACCAGATCGTGGTCGCGGTCACCATCGAGGGCGTCGCCGAGGCGCTCACCTTCGCGCGCAAGAACGGCGTCGACCCGGCGAAAGTCCGCGACGCGCTGATGGGCGGCTTCGCCGGCAGCCGCATCCTCGAAGTGCACGGCAAGCGCATGCTCGACAACGACTACACGCCCGGTTTCAAGACCAAACTGCACCAGAAGGACATCAACATCGTGATGCAGACCGCGAAGGAGCTCTAGTTCGCGCTTCCGGGCGCGGCGCTGGTGATGCAGCACCTCAACGCGCTGATGGGCACCGGCGGCGCCGAGCTGGACTCGGCGGCGGTGATGAAGATCGTCGAGCGCGAGTCCGGCATGGAACGATAGTTTTTTCTCCGCGTCCTTCGCGGATAACCGGGTTTTGTTCATGAAACACACCATCGTCTTTCTCGACCGCAACAGCCTGATCGCCGACATGCGCGTGCCCTCGTTCGCGCACGAGTGGATCGACCACGGCCAGACCCGTTCGGAGGAGATCGTCGCGCGCCTGCAGAACGCCAGCATCGTCATCAGCAACAAGGTGAAGCTCTCCGGCGACATCCTGGCGCAGGCACCGGGTGTGAAAATGATCGCCGTGTCCGCCACCGGCACCGACAACGTCGACCTCGTGTATTGCCGCGCGCACGGCATCGTCGTCTCGAATATCCGCGGCTACGCGGTGCACACGGTGCCCGAGCATGCCTTCATGATGATGCTGGCGCTGCGGCGTAACCTGCTGGGCTGGCGCGAGGACGTGCGTGCCGGCCTGTGGCAGCAGACCGACCAGTTCTGCCTGTTCACCCGGCCGGTCAACGATCTCCACGGCAGCACGCTGGGACTGGTGGGCTACGGCTCGCTCGGTCACGGCATGCAGAAGCTGGCCGAGGCCTTCGGCATGCGAGTGCTGGTCGCCGAGCACAGGAACGCCGCGACAGTGCGCGAGGGCTACACGGCATTCGATACGGTTCTGGGGAATGCCGACGTGATTTCGCTGCACGCCCCGTTGACTGCCGAGACGCGCCACATGATCGCCGCGCGCGAGTTCGGCCTGATGAAATCGACAGCCATCCTCATCAACACCGCGCGCGGCAACCTGGTCGACGAGTCCGCGCTGATCGATGCACTCAAGTCAGGGCGCATTGCCGGGGCCGGCTTCGACGTGCTCTCGGTCGAGCCACCGCGCGACGGCAATCCGCTGCTGGATCTCGATCTGCCGAATTTCATCCTGACGCCGCACGTCGCCTGGTCGAGCCGCGAGGCCATGCAGACCCTGGCCGACCAAGTGGTCGACAATATCGAGGCCTTCGTCGCCGGTACGCCGCGCAACGTCGTGGCCTGATCGGAATGAACGGGCTGGCGACATGAACGCACGCGTCACGCTAGCCGGCCTGCAGATCGCCAGGCCGCTCTACGACCTGGTGCGCAACGAAATCGCACCGGGCACGGGCATTTCAGCCGACCGCGCCTGGCAGGGTTTTGCCGGCATCGTGCGCGAGCTGACCCCCCGCAACCGCGCCCTGCTGACACGCCGCGACGAGCTGCAGGCCCGCATCGATGCCTGGCATCTGGAGCGTCGCGGCAAGGTGCACGATGCCGCGGCCTACAAACGCTTCCTGCTCGATATCGGCTACCTGCTGCCCGAGGGCGAGGACTTCAGCATCGCCACCGATCACGTCGACGACGAAATCGCCCGCATCGCCGGCCCGCAACTGGTGGTACCGGTGAACAACGCGCGCTACGCGCTGAATGCCGCCAACGCGCGCTGGGGCAGCCTGTTCGACGCCCTGTATGGCACCGATGCCATCCCGGACGAGGGCGACGCGGGGAAGAAGGGCGCGTTCAATCCGGTACGCGGCGCCAAGGTCATCGCCGCGGGCAAGGCCTTCCTCGACGCCGCGGCGCCGCTCGTCGAAGGCAGCTACATCGATGCCATCGCCTATTCGGTGAAATCCGGACAGCTCACCGTGACACTGTCGAGCGGCGCGCACACCGGCCTGCGCGACCCGGCCCAGTTCAAGGGCTACCAGGAGAAAACCGGAGGCATCAGTTCCATCCTGCTGGCGCACCACGGTCTGCACATCGAGATTCATTTCAACACCGACCACCCCATCCACGAACTGCATCCCACCGGCATCCGCGACATCTATCTGGAGGCGGCGCTGACCACCATCATGGACTGCGAGGATTCGGTCGCCGCGGTGGATGCCGCAGACAAGGTCAACGTCTATCGCAACTGGCTGGGCCTGATGAAGGGTGAACTCGCCAGCAGCTTCGAGAAGGGCGGCAAGACGCTGACCCGCAATCTGAATCCGGACCGCCGCTACCTGTCGCCCGAAGGCCGCTACTTCGAAATCCCCGGCCGCAGCCTGATGCTGGTGCGCAATGTCGGCCACCTGATGACCAACCCGGCCATCCTCTGGGGCAACGGCAAGGAAATTCCCGAGGGCATCCTGGACGCCATGGTCACCACGGCCATCGCCGTCCACGACATCAAGGGTCTGGGCGCCAACGGCATCCGCAACTCGCGCACGGGCAGCGTCTACATCGTCAAGCCCAAG
>DONB01000040.1 GCA_003510325.1 Thiobacillus sp.
ACACCGACCCAGTGCTGAACCTGACGCATATGGTGTTCTTCGCGCTGGCCGTCGCGTTTGCGTCCGCCACCCAGGACATCGCGCTCGACGCCTATCGCATCGAGGCGGTGGAAATCGAGAAGCAGGGGGCGATGGCGGCGACCTACCAGGCGGGTTACCGCATTGCGATGATCACCGCCGGCGCGGGCGCGCTGTGGATCGCGGCGGCGNNGCTGGCGGCGCTGATGGCGGTGGGCATCCTCACCACGCTGATCATCCGCGAGCCGGAAAAGAAAATCTCCCTCACCACCACCGAGCGCGAAGCGCACACGCGGGAGCGCTTTGCTGCAGCGGGTCTCACGGGCTGGCTGCTGACCGCGACGGCGTGGTTCCACAGCGCGGTGCTGGCGCCCTTCATCGATTTCATCCAGCGCTACAAGTGGCAGGCGGTACTGATGCTGGCGCTGATCGCGGTCTACCGCATCTCCGACGTGGTGATGGGGGTGATGAGCAATCCCTTCTACCAGGAAATGGGCTTCACCAAGGACGAGGTGGCGACGGTGTCCAAGGTCTACGGCGTCATCATGACCATCGCCGGCGCCGGCCTCGGCGGCCTCTTGGTGATGCGCATGGGCGTGATGCGCACGCTGTTTCTCGGCGCGGTGCTGTCGGCGGCGACCAACCTGCTGTTCGTGTGGCTGGCCGGACGCGGCCACGACGTCGGCGCGCTGGTGTTCACCGTATCCGCCGACAACCTGTCGGCCGGCATCGCCTCCAGCGCATTCGTCGCCTATCTCTCGGGGCTGGTGAACCAGGCGTATTCGGCGACGCAGTACGCGCTGTTCACCTCGGTAATGCTGCTGTTGCCCAAATTCATCGCAGGCTTTTCCGGCGAGTTCGTCGATGCGTACGGCTGGGCGAATTTCTTCACCGGCACCGCGCTGGTCGGCGTGCCAGTGCTGCTGCTGGTTTGGCTGGTAGGGCGACAAGCAGATCAGCTTGTACAAAAAGGAACCGGGGACAAGCGGGCCTAGGCCACGCCTTGTCTCCGTCCCTTGTGTAAACGACCATGATCGAATTCTCCCTTCTGACCGCCCTCCTCGCCGGCCTTCTCGGCGGCGTACACTGCGTCGGCATGTGCGGCGGCATCGTCGCAGCATTTTCCTTCCGCACCGACGGCAGTGCGCCGCCGTTCCGCCTGCACCTGGCCTACAACCTGGGCCGCATCGCGTCCTACACGCTGTTCGGCGCGCTCGCCGGCGCGCTCGGCGCCTCGCTCAAACTCACCGGTTTCGTGCCGATACAAACGCTGCTCTACGTGCTGGCGCAGGTCGTGATGATCCTGCTCGGCCTCTACCTGGCCGGATTCAATCAATGGGTGCTGGTGTTCGAGCGCGCCGGCGGCGCGCTGTGGCGGCGGGTGAAGCCGCTGTTCCAGAAGCTCTTGCCGGTGAAATCGCTGCCGCAGGCGCTGCTGGCCGGCATGGCCTGGGGCTGGCTGCCGTGCGGACTGGTGTACTCGGTGCTGGTGTCGGCGCTGGCGGCGGGCAGCGCCACCTCGGGCGCGGCGCTGATGCTGGCGTTCGGTCTTGGCACGCTGCCGAACCTGCTGGGCATGGGCCTGTTCGCGCGCCAGATTCAGCCTTTCATGCAGCAGCTGTGGGTGCGCCGCGCCGCCGGGCTGACGGTGGCGGGCTTCGGAGTGTGGGGCCTGCTGGCCCTCGCCTGGTCCGCGTTGCGGAACACCTGAAGCCCGTCCTTAAAAAAACAGCCCCGGTTGCGGGGCTGTGTAGTTTCGGATTTATCTGTAGAACTTCTGGTTGAACACCATTTCGTGTTTCGGCTCGCCGGCCACCTCGACGGTGGCGGTGAATTTAAGCGTGTCGGGCGGGGCCACGCGGAATTCGCCCAGGTAGTAGATCGCCGAGCCTTCCTTGATTTCGCGCATTTCGACGTTGGCCAGCTGCTGGTTGAGGTTGGTGACGTAAAGCGTGAGTTTCGCCGGCACCGGCGTTGCCACGCCGACCNNAACCAGCCCACGCGTCTTGCTGCGCTCGATCTTGTAAGCACGCGCGACTTCGGGCAGCAGCTCGTCGGTGGTCAGTGCGTTGTAATGGATTTCGAGCGGGCCGAATTTCTGCGAGATCTCGGCGTGGGCGGCGGCAGCGACGGAACACAGGCACAGGGCGGCAAGCAGGCGCTTCATGGTCTCTCTCCTTTTGTTGTGGGCGTGCTGTTTGAATTGTAGGTGCTTATTGCAGCGAGGCGAGCCAGGCCGTGAGCTCGTCGAGCGCCTGGCTGACCGCGAGATTCGACGCCTGTGCGGCGCCGGCCGCATCGTAGGTAGCCAGCGGCACCTGTTGCTCGAATACCCGGCGGCCCAGCAGCGTGNNCTCGACCAGCTCGGTATCCAGCAGCACGTCGCCCCGCACATAGCCGCCGGCGGCGGCAACGTGATAGCTGCCCAGGCGATCGAGCCGAACCCGCATCAGATCCGCAAAGCGCTTGCCGGGCCGCTCGGTCCAGCGCGCGAACTGGTACTGGCCGCGGGTGCCGGGGCTGCGGCTGAAGATGATCTGGTCGGTGTCGTAGAAACCGCCGGTGGTGGTGTCGAGCACCAGCAGGATGGGCGCGCCCTCACGCAGCGGCGCCGCTTCGCCGGCAGCGGCGATATCGTTCAGCACGTAATAGACCACCGCAGGCCCGTCGTTCTTGCCGCCCATGTTGAGGCAGCCGGCAAGCGTCAGGCTCAACGCGGCAAGGACCAGGAGGCTTGTTTTTTTCATGGCAGTTTTTCTCCGGGGCCGAGCTGCTGCTGGCCGGGGCCGAACAGGATGGTGCGCGGTTCGGACAGGCGCTGGCCGGCGGTGGTGAGCGTGTCGGCGCTGGTGCGCACGTCGCGGCTGACGTTGGTCAGTTCCAGGGTGCTGGTTTCGGTGAGTTGCTGGATCTGGGCGGAAATCAGGCTGGCATCGCGCTGCAGCTTGTCCATCGCGGCCCTGGCCTCCAGCAGCGCAGCCTCGGCGTTGTTCCCCACCGTGGTGATGCTGCCTTCGGCGCGGGTGGCGGCCTGGCTGATGCTGGCGCCGGCAAAGCGGAATTCGTCGGAGGCGTCGCGGATACCCTGTACCACGGCGTCGAGACTCTGCTTGTTGGCGACGAGATGGTCGGACAGTTCGTTGAGGTTGGCGAGGGTCTGCGAGATGGCGCGCTGGTTTTCATCGGACAGGAGCGTGTTCATGCGTTCCACGACCTGCGCGCCGTTTTCCGCCAGACGGGACACCGCAGTGGCGACCTTGTCGATGTCGGAACTGCCCTCGGCGATGACCGGATAGCGTTCGCCCGTGGGCACCTTATCAAGCAGGGGGCCGTCGGCCGGGCCATTGTTGATTTCAAGCGCCGCGATGCCGGTGACCAGGTTGCGCTTGATGTAGGCAGCAGCGCCGGCGTGCACCGGAACGCCCTCGTCGATGCGCGCGGTCACCGCAACGGCCTCGCCCTGCTTGTTGGCGAAACGGTAGCTGTCGACCACGCCCACCTTGATGCCGCGCATCTTGACCGGGCTGCCGACCGCCAGCCCGTCGAGCGACTGCTGCCTGAAATAGATGGTGTAGCCCTGGTAGGCGATGGTGTCGGCCGCCCCGGCCAGCCACAGAATCGCCAGCGACATCAGCGCAACCACCGCCACCACCAGCGTGCCGACCAGGGTATAGCGGCCTTCAGTTTCCATGTACGGTTTCTCCTTCCGATGCGCGCGCGGCGAAATAGTCGCGCAGCCACGGATCGTCGATGTGTTTCAGTTCGGCCACGGTTCCGCTGCCGAGCACGCGACCGTCCGACAGCACGATGACACGGTCGATAATCGAAAACAGTGTATCCAAGTCGTGGGTGACGAGGAATACGGTGAGGCCGAGGCTGTCGGCCAGTAGCCGGATCAGGCGGTCGAATGCACGTGCGGAAATCGGGTCGAGGCCGGAGGTCGGCTCGTCGAGAAACAGCAGTTCGGGATCGAGCGCCAGCGCGCGTGCGAGCGCCACGCGCTTCCTCATGCCGCCGGACAGCTCGCTCGGCCGCTTGCCGGCGGCGTCCGGCGGCAAACCGGCCAGCGCGAGCTTCAGCCGCGCCAGCCGGCGGCAGGTGGCGTGCGGCAGTTCGGTATGCTCGAACAGCGGCGTGGCGACGTTGTCCTCCACGGAAAGGGAGGAGAACAGCGCACCATCCTGGAACAGCACGCCGAAGCGGCGGCGCAGCGCGTTCATCTGCTCGGGCGTGCTGTCCCACACCGATTGTCCGAGCAGTTCGATGTGGCCTGCCTGGGGTCTGAGCAAACCGATGATCTCGCGCATCAGCACCGACTTGCCGGTGCCGCTGCCGCCGATCAGTGCGATCACCTCGCCGCGCGCCACGGACAAGCTGAGATCGCGATGGATGCTGTGCCCGCCGAGGGTGGTCGAGACATTCCGGGCGTCGATGACAAGTTCGGTCATCAGATTCCCAGCTTCACGAAGGTGACGGCAAACATGGCGTTGAGAACGATGATGGCCACCAGGCTCTGCACGACGGTGGACGTGGTGTTCGCGCCCACGCTGCGCGCGTCGCGGGTGACCGACAGCCCCATTCTGCAGGCAATGAGCGCGATGAAGGCGGCAAACACCGGGGCCTTGCACAAGCCGACCAGCAGAGTCGTCAGATCCATCACATCAACCATGCGATCCTTGAAGACGTAATAGGAAATGTCCAGCTGTTCCTGCGCCACCAGCATGCCGCCGACGACACCGGCGATGTCGCCGATGAACACCAGCAGCGGCATGGCGATCAGCAGCGCCAGCATGCGCGGAATCACCAGCACCGCAAGCGGCGACAGGCCGAGCGTGGTGATGGCGTCGATCTCGTCGGTGACCTTCATGGTGCCGAGCTGCGCTGTGATGGCGGCGCCGGTACGCCCCGCCACCAGGACGGCGACGATGACCGGCGACACTTCGCGCATGACCGCCAGCAGGATGCCGTCAACGACGAAGATGTTGGCGCCGAACTGCAGTGCCTGATCCCCCAGCAGATAGGCGAATACCACGCCGAGCAGGAACAGCATGCCGGTCACGATGGGGATCGCGCCGACGAATATCGACCCCAGCTGGGTACCGAATTCGCGCCAGCGCCAGCGTCCGGGGTGGCCCAGCAGCGTCATCAGCTCCAGAAACAGCTGGCCGACGAAGCCAAGCAGACCGATGACGTTCGACCACACCACCAAAGCGCTGCGACCGATCAGTTCGAGCAGGTTTTCGTGACGCGGCCCGGTTTGTGCGGCGGTGGCGGCCGCGTGCTGTGCAACCAGTTGCAGCATGGCCTGATGCTGCGGCTGGAACGCGCGCAGTTCGGGCATCGGGTCGCCGGCCCGGGGCCGCGCGGCGGTGAGCAGCAGCCAGGCGCCGTTGGTGTCGAGCTGGGTGACGCCGGCGCCGTCGAGGATGCGCACCGACTTGCCTGCCAGATCCGGCAGCGCGGCGGCCGCTTCGGCGTGCCAGACGCCGCTGGCGATCAGCGCGCCCTGGGCTTCGTCGAAGTGCGCGCGCGTCTCCGTCACGCGAGGCCCAGCGGATTGTTCGGATCGATCCCCGGCATGAAGGGCAGACCGCGCTCGCGGTGGGTGACCTGATAGACGCAGCCGATCCAGTTGCCGACCACCGCTTCAGCGGTGTCGTGCCAGGTATTGTCGAGCAGCGGCAGCAGTTGCGCCTCGGGGAAGGCCAGCGTCTCGCCCGCCCGCATGCGGCTGCCGAACTCGGCGAGCAGCGCCTGCGCCTGGCGGTTGAAATAGCGCTGCGGGAAAGGCGGCCAGGCAGGCAGTTTCCCTGAAGCGGCCAGCAGCAGGTCGCGTTTGTACTCCTTCAGCAGCGATACCGTGTCGTATTCGGGATGGCCCTGGAAGAACACCGTACGCAGGCCGTCGCCGGACACTGCCAGATGGGCGCCCGCCTCCGCGCTTTCCACCAGCACCTTGACGCCGGCCGCCTCGAACTGCGCGCGCGAGACGTCGTTCCAGCGCGAATGCGGCACGTCGAAGCGGGTGTTGACGTCGGCCACCAACGGATGGCGACCGTCGGTGACGCGATGCTCGAACACACCCCAGATTTTCTGCGGCTGCTTCACCCGCGTCTGGCCGTGGCGGAACTGCATCACCGCATGGGTGGCGAGACACGAGCACAGCGTTGAGGTGACGTTGTCCCAGGCCCAGTCGATCACCTCGATCAGCGGCTGCCAGAACGGCTCGTCGGCGAGGTTGGCATGGCTGACGTTGGCGCCGGTGATGATGAGCGCGTCGAGCCCGGCTTCGCGGATGGCGTCGAAGCTTTCGTAAAATCGCGCGATGTGCGCCTGCGCCGTTTCATTGCGCGGCAAGGTCGGCAGGGTGAACGGATGCATGTAGAACTGCGCGATCGGGTTGGATTCGCCGACCAGCCGGTAGAACTGCCGCTCGGTCGCCTCCAGCGCCGCGTCCGGCATCATGTTCAGCAGGCCGACGTGCAGCTCGCGGATTTCCTGCTTGGCCGCGCGGCCGGTATCCAGCACCGTGATGCCGTCGCGACGCAGGCGATCGAAGGTGGGCAGGGCATTGTGCGCGACCAGCGGCATGTCAGCGTCCCTTGCGCGCCACCGCGGCTTCGACCAGCGCAAGGAAGTCGCGTTCGTCGCGCACCTGCGCCACCTCCTGCGAGGTCACGGTGTAGCCGTGCGGCTGGGCGATCGCCTCGTAGCGCGGGATGCGCGAGTGGAACAGGCGCGGGAACACCCAGCGCGCAAAATCGTTCGGCTCGATCTGGGCGACGAATTCCAGACCCTTTTCCTGCAGGTAGACCGGCAGGTGTTCGGCGAGAAAGGCCGGACGGAAATACAGCGGCTTGGGATCGGACTGCGCGCGCTTGATCAGCGTGTCCTCTTCCTCGCGCGTGGTGGTCTGGATATAGAGGATCAGCGTGTGCTCGGCCAGGAGCTCGACCACGCCGGGCTCGTCCAGCTCGCACAGGCTGCCGCCAACGTCGTTGACGAAATGCGGATAGCCGTAGATTTCCTGGCCCTTGCGGATGAATTCCGGAACGTCCTTCATCGCGGCGATCTCAGCGTCGCGATACGCGGCCTGACGGCGCGAGAACTCGTCGAGCGAAAGCCCGCCCCACTCCGGTCCGCCGAGCTTGCCGACGAAAGTCAGCACCGGACCCAGGTCGTGGATCTTGATGTTGTTCTTGATGTCGATCCAGTCGTTGCGCAGCAAGTCGCGCAGGAACGGCACCTGCATCGCCTGCTGCTTGATGATGTCGAGGATGGGCTCGTCCAGATAGCGCGTGCCGATGCGGTAGTCGCCGGAAAAATGAAACCAGTCGTGGCCGCGCAGCATGCTCGAGATGTGCGTCTTGCCGACGCCGGACATGCCGAGCAGGGTAATGCGCTTGGACGTCCAGGCGCGGAAGGTTTCAGGTGTAAAGTGCATGGGGTCGGTTTTCTTATGTCTAGCGCGAAGCCTACCGAAAAGCCATGCAATTAAAAAGGGCGCACCCCGCTTTGGTGCACGGCGGCACGCGCCCCGCACCAATTGTGCCCATCCGCCGCCGGCCGCCCATTCTGCCCATACCGGCATCATGCGCCTTTCCCCCAGCAATGGCGCGCGTTGCCGGGATGCCGCCCCGCCGGCACGCGGC
>DONB01000202.1 GCA_003510325.1 Thiobacillus sp.
CCGATGCTGCTCAACGTCAACGTGCCGGACCGCGCCTGGGGCGAACTCGGCGGCCTCGCCGTGACCCGGCTGGGCAAGCGCCACAAGGCCGAGTCGGTGGTGAAGACCACCAACCCGCGCGGCCAGATCGTGTACTGGGTGGGCGCCGCCGGCGCCGCGCAGGATGCGGGCGAGGGCACCGATTTCCACGCCGTCGCCAATGGATATGTATCGATCACCCCGCTGCAAATGGATCTCACCCGTTTCAGCCAGATGGACAGCGTGAACGCATGGCTGAAACCCTGAGCTCCCGCGTCGGCATCGGCATGACCTCGGCACGCACCCGCGGCCGCATGGTCGAACGCCTGCGCGAGCAGGGCATCAAGGACGAAATGGTGCTGTCGGCGATGGGCAGCGTGCCGCGTCACCTGTATGTCGACCAGGCGCTGGAATCGCGCGCCTACGAAGATACTGCGCTGCCGATCGGGTTCGGGCAGACCATTTCCAATCCCTACATCGTCGCGCGCATGGCGGAGCTGGCGCGCCACGGCGAGGCCGGCCAGGGCCGCGCGCTCGGGCGCGTGCTGGAAATCGGGCTGGGCTGCGGCTATCAGGCTGCGGTGCTGGGCAAGCTGGCGCGCGAAGTGGTGTCGATGGAGCGCATCGCCCAACTGGTCGGCAAGACGCGCGCGCGGCTGCGCGAGCTGCGGGTCAACAACGTCAAGCCCAAGCACGGCGACGGCATGCACGGCGCCAAGGACTTCGCGCCGTTCGATGCCATCGTGATCGCGGCGGCGTTCGCCGAGGTGCCGCAGGAACTGTTGCCGCAGCTGGCTGACGGCGGGCGGCTGGTGATGCCGCTCGGCAATGCCACGCAGACATTGTGCGTGGTGGAGCGCCAGGGCGATGCGTATACCGAGCGCCTGCTCGAAGGGGTGAAGTTCGTGCCCCTGCTGCCGGGGGTGGCGTAAGCACCATGGCGATCGACTTGCGCGCACGGGTCGTCCTGCTGCTGGGCGTGCTGGGCTTGGCGGGCTGCACCGCGCCCGGCCCTGCGCCGGTGAGCGATCGCGGCTCCGTGCGCACTGCGGCGGCACGTCCGGCCGCGCCGCAGATCGTGCCGTCGACCAACGGCCTGCATACCGTGCAGCGCGGCGACACGCTGTATGCCATTGCCTTTAACAACGGCCTCGATCATCGCGAGATCGCCATCTGGAACCGGCTCGAATCGGCCGATCTGATCCTGGTCGGCCAGGTGCTGCGACTGACGCCGCCGCCCGGCGGGATCGAAATCAGGCCGCTTGACGACGAGCCGCCGCCAAGCGCCCGTCCGCNNATTGTGCTGAGCGAGCCGCAAGGGGTGTGGTTGCCCTATTCCGAATCCAACTGGGCTCAGGTGTCTGCACCGCGCCCGGTGGCGGCCGTCGTGCCGGTTGCGCCGGCACCGGCGCCTGCACCTGTCGCGGCGCCGCCCCAGGCGCCTGCCCCCGCGGCAAGCGGGGTGGTCGACAGTTGGCTGTGGCCGGCGGAAGGCACGCTGGCCGGACGCTTTGGCGCTGCAGGCGGCAAGGGCATCGATATCGTGGGGCAACGCCATGCACCGGTGAAGGCGGTGGCGCCCGGCAAGGTGGTGTACAGCGGCAGCGGCCTGCGCGGGTACGGACGGCTGCTGATCGTCAAGCATGCGGGCGAATTCCTGTCGGCCTACGCACACAACGAAACGATCCTGGTCAAGGAAGGCGACCTGGTGACCGCCGGGCAGCGCATCGCCCTGATGGGCGACAGCGACGCCGACCGGGTGAAACTGCATTTCGAAATCCGCCGTTATGGCAAACCGCTTGACCCCCTGACGTACCTGCCGGAGCGCTCATGAGCCGTGAACCCAGCGACGAATCAGAAGACCTGACGCCTGANNGAGCAGCAGACCGCCGCGGATACTAACGAGGAACTGGCCTCGGCCATCCTCGACGAGCCGCAGGTCGACGTGACCCAGCTCTATCTCAACGAAATCGGTCAGGCGCCGCTGCTGACCGCGGCGGAGGAAGTCGCGCTGGCGCGGCGCACCGTGCTGGGCGATTTCGAGGCGCGCCAGACCATGATCGAGCGCAACCTGCGGCTGGTGGTCAACATCGCCAAGCATTACGCCAACCGCGGACTGACCCTGCTCGACCTGGTGGAGGAGGGCAACCTCGGCCTGATCCACGCGCTGGAGAAATTCGATCCCGAGCGCGGCTTCCGTTTCTCGACNNACGCCACCTGGTGGATCCGCCAGAACATCGAGCGCGCGATCATGAACCAGTCGCGAACCATCCGCCTGCCGGTGCACATCATCAAGGAACTCAACATCTACCTGCGCGCGCAGCGCCACCTGGAAACCCACGGCGTCACCGACGCCACCTCGGACGACATCGCCGCGCTGACCGGGCATCCGGTCGAGGACGTGCGTCGCATCATGCAGTTGAACGAGCGGGTCGCCTCGCTCGATGCGCCGCTCGACGTCGATCCCACGCTGTCGCTGGGCGAGGCGATCGCCGACGACAATGCCCACCTGCCTGACGAAATGCTGCAGCTGGAAGAAATCGAACACCACGTCCACGAGTGGCTGACCCAGTTGAACGACAAGCAGCGCTGGGTGATCGAACGCCGCTTCGGTCTCAACGGCTGCGAAGCCTGCACGCTGGAAGATCTGGCGCTGGAGTTGCAGGTGACGCGCGAACGCGTACGGCAGATCCAGATGGAATCCCTGCGCATCCTGCGTCAACTGCTGCGGCGGCGCGGCGTGTCCAAGGACGAGCTGTTCTAGCCGGGATCGGTACCGGCGCACCCGCTCGGGGCGTGCCGGCGCAAAAGGAATCGCAGCAATGATCAACTGGCCGCAGATCGACACCGTCTTCCTCGACATGGACGGCACTCTGCTCGACCTCCACTTCGACAACCATTTCTGGCGCGAGCACATGCCGCGCCGCTATGCCGAATACCACGGCCTCGACGAGGCGGTGGCGCGCGCCCACCTCGACCAGCACTACGAACGCCACGCCGGCACGCTCAACTGGTACTGCCTGGATTTCTGGAGCAGCGAACTCGCGCTCGACATCGTGCAGCTGAAGGAAGAAGTCGCCCACCTGATCGCGGTGCGCCCCGACGTACCGGCCTTTCTGCAGGCGCTGCGCGCG
This sequence comes from Thiobacillus sp., assembly GCA_003510325.1. Classification (GTDB taxonomy): domain Bacteria; phylum Pseudomonadota; class Gammaproteobacteria; order Burkholderiales; family Thiobacillaceae; genus Thiobacillus. The sequence continues at coordinate 3,153 of DONB01000202.1, forward strand.
TCGGGGCGCCGCGTGGTGATGGTCACCAATGCCCACCCGAAGAGCCTTGGCCTAAAAATGCGCGAAACCGGGATCGAAGCCTATTTCGACGCGCTGATCTCATCCCATCAGGTGGGCCTGCCGAAGGAGCATCCGGATTTCTGGCAGGGTCTGCAGGCGATCGAGCCGTTCGACAGGATGCGCACCCTGTTTGTCGACGACAGCCTGCCGGTGCTGGAGAGCGCCCAGGCCTACGGCATCGCGCACCTGCTGGCGGTGTGCAATCCGGATTCGCGGCAGCCGCACAAGGATTGCGGGGCGTTTCAGGCGATTACGAGTTTTGAGCAGGTGATGCCGGATGGGTGAGCTGTGGCGCGAAGCATCTCCGATGGCTAAGCCTTCAATGCACTGAGGTCCGTTGGCCGGGGGTAGCCCGGCGGCTAGTCACTTTCTTTTGTCTCGCCAAAAGAAAGTAACCCAAGAAAAGGCGACCCCGCTCATCCCCGAAACCCCGGAAATCGATCCTGCCGTACGGGCGGCAAAGAACTCGCCCCGCTTTATTTGGTTTTCGAAGGTGAGCGGGGCTCAGACACCTTTGCCGCTGATCCGCCCGGCAGGCTCAATTTCCGGCGGGACTGAGAGGGGCTGAAAGGCAAAACCAGGCCAGTGATGACGGGGCGGTTTGTGTGCTTGTGTGAAGACGCCCAAGACAACATCCTCGCTGCGAAGCAATCGCTCTGGTTGCGACGGTTGCTCACCGTCAAACTGGTTTTGACGTTCTTCCCCTTTACAGGCCCGCCGAAGATCAAGTGCGTCGGGTGGATCAGCGGCAAAGGTGTTTGAGCCCCGCCCACAAAAATCCAATTAAAAACATCAAAGGCGGGGCGAGTTCTTTGCCGCCCACCCGACGCGCTTGATCTTCGGGAATTCGGGACTGTCGGGGTCGCCTTTTCTTGGGTCACTTTCTTTTGGCGAGACAAAAGAAAGTGACTAGCTGCCGGGCTACCCCCGGCCAACGGTCAGCAGTTCTGCGAAAGCGCTTGCTACTCGGTCGTGCTCCGCGCCAAACCAAAGACTGGCAGTGAGGGGCTCAGTCCCCAGCCCCCGGTTCGATCAGCACCGCCGCCCCCACGCTCCGCCCCTCCGCCGCCAGGATGTTGTAGGTGCGGCACAGCGCCCCGATGTCCATTACTTCCAGTCCGATTTGCGCCTCCACCAGCGCCCGCGTCAGCGAGGGGTGGGGGAAGCGCAGGCGAGCGCCGGTGCCGAGCAGCAGGATGTCGAGTTCGCGGCCGGCGACCCATTCGAAATGGCTGGCCGTCAGCGCCTCGAAACCCAGGCCGGCCCAGGGGGCGATCTCGACGCCGCGCGCGGTCAGCAGCAGGCTGGCATCGAAGCGCTGGCCGTTGATGAGGACGTGGTCGGCGCCGTAGCCGGTGAACAGGGGCTGGCCTGCGTCGGTGTTGAGATGCAGTTTCATGCTGAAACCTTAGCAGATTCCGGCTGGGCACGGAGGCCGCCACACGCCCGCATTCGGGCCGCGGCGCCGGGTTTTGTTTGCCGGGGCAGGGCGCCTCCGGTAAAATCGCCCGCTTTCCAAGGCATTGTTTTGCCTTGATTGTTATCCCCTTTTTCTTCTGCCCACCGGGAAATCACTGTGACGGCTGACAACAGGCCACGCTTGCGCACCATCCACAAGTCGACCAAGCTCGACAACGTCTGCTACGACATCCGCGGACCGGTGATGGCGCGCGCCCGCCAGATGGAGGAAGAGGGGCATCGCATCATCAAGCTGAACATCGGCAACCCGGCGCCATTCAGCTTCGAGGCGCCCGAGGAAATCGTCCAGGACGTGATCCTCAACCTGCCGAATGCGTCGGGCTACAGCGACTCCAAGGGACTGTTCGCGGCGCGCAAGGCGATCATGCACGAGACCCAGCGCAAGGGCATCGCCGGGGTCACGATCGACGACATTTTCGTCGGCAATGGCGTCTCCGAGCTGATCGTGATGGCGATGCAGGCGCTGCTGAACAACGGCGACGAGGTGCTGGTGCCGGCACCCGACTATCCGTTGTGGACGGCGGCGGTGAGCCTGGGCGGCGGCAAGCCGCGCCATTACCTGTGCGACGAGGGCGCCGGCTGGCTGCCCGACCTCGACGACATCCGCGCCAAGATCACCTCCAATACGCGTGCGATCGTCATCATCAACCCGAACAACCCGACCGGAGCGCTGTATCCGACCGACCTGCTGCTGGAGATCCTGGAAATCGCGCGTCAGCACCAGCTGATCGTCTATGCCGACGAGATCTACGACAAGGTGCTGTACGACGGCGTGGTGCACACCTCGATCGGCTCGCTGGCCGACGACGTGCTGATCGTGACCTTCAACGGCCTGTCGAAAAACTATCGCGCCTGCGGCTACCGCTCGGGCTGGCTGATCGTGTCGGGCGACAAGCGCCATGCGAAGGATTATCTGGAAGGCCTGAACATGCTGGCGTCGATGCGCCTGTGTTCCAACGTGCCGGGGCAGTATGCGATCCAGACCGCGCTCGGCGGCTACCAGAGCATCAACGACTTGGTCGCGCCGAGCGGACGGCTGACGCGCCAGCGCGACCTGGCACACGAACTGCTGACGCTGATTCCGGGCGTGAGCTGCGTCAAGCCGAAAGCCGCGATGTACCTGTTCCCGCGGCTGGATCCCAAGATGTATCACATCCACGACGACCAGAAGTTCATCCTCAACCTGCTGGAAGAGGAACGCGTACTGGTGGTGCAGGGCAGCGGTTTCAACTGGCCGCATCCGGACCACATCCGGGTGGTGTTCCTGCCGCACGAAGAAGACCTGACCGAGGCGATTTCGCGCATGAGCCGGTTCCTCGACCGCCAGCGCGCGCATCGGTGATTCTGGTTTTCTACACCCTTCGTGGACAAAAATTTTTAACTGAGATGATTTAATCAATGAAACCCATCAACGTCGGCCTGCTGGGCCTGGGAACCGTCGGCGGCGGTACGCTCACCGTGCTGCGCCGCAATGCCGAAGAGATCACCCGCCGCGCCGGGCGCGAGATCCGCGTGCTCCGCGCGGCGGTGCGCAACCTCGACAAGGCGAAAGCCCTGGCGGGCGACCTGCCGATGACGACCAACCCCTTCGACGTGGTCGACGATCCCGAGATCGACATCGTGGTGGAGCTGATCGGCGGGCTGGAGCCGGCGCGCGAGCTGGTCATGCAGGCGATCGCCAACGGCAAGCACGTGGTCACCGCCAACAAGCATCTGGTCGCCAAATACGGCAACGAGATCTTCGCCGCGGCGCAGGCCAAGGGCGTGATGGTCGCTTTCGAGGCGGCTGTGGCGGGCGGCATCCCCATCATCAAGGCACTGCGCGAAGGCCTCACCGCCAACCGCATCGAGTGGCTGGCCGGCATCATCAACGGCACCACCAACTTCATCTTGTCCGAGATGCGCGACAAGGGCCTGGACTTCGACGTGGTGCTCAAGGAAGCCCAGCGCCTGGGCTATGCCGAAGCCGACCCGACCTTCGA
>DONB01000205.1 GCA_003510325.1 Thiobacillus sp.
TGCCGCCAGTGCAAAAGCTGCCTGTCGGGCAAGACCAACCTGTGCGTCGCTGTCCGCGAAACGCAGGGCAAGGGCTTGATGCCCGATGGGACCACCCGCTTTTCGTACAATGGTCAGCCCCTCTATCATTACATGGGCTGTTCAACCTTCAGTGAATATACTGTCGTCGCCGAAGTCTCGCTCGCCAAGATCAATCCCGAGGCAAACCCCGAACATGTCTGCCTGCTCGGCTGCGGCGTCACGACCGGCATCGGCGCAGTCCACAATACCGCCAAGGTCCAGCCCGGAGACTCGGTCGCCGTGTTCGGACTCGGCGGCATCGGCCTCGCGGCGATTCAGGGTGCGCGCCAGGCGAAGGCGGGTCGCATCATCGCCATCGACACCAATCCGTCCAAGTTCGAGCTGGCACGCCAGTTCGGTGCGACCGAGTGCATCAACCCCAAGGACCATGACAAGCCTATCCAGCAAGTGCTGATCGAGATGACGGGCTGGGGCATCGATCATACCTTCGAGTGCATCGGCAACGTCCACGTCATGCGCGCCGCGCTTGAATCAGCGCACCGTGGCTGGGGTCAGTCGATCGTTATTGGCGTTGCCGGCGCGGGCGAGGAAATCTCCACCCGCCCATTCCAGCTCGTCACGGGCCGCGTATGGAAGGGATCCGCTTTCGGTGGCGTCAAGGGACGGACAGAGCTCCCCGGCATGGTCGAGGACGCGATGAGAGGCGATATCGATCTGGCCCCGTTCGTAACCCACACGATGGGGTTGGAGGAGATCAACGAGGCCTTCGAACTGATGCACGAAGGCAAGTCGATCCGCACGGTCATTCACTACTGACCCGCCGATCCGAAGCGGCGCGAAGCGCCCGGATCGACAACTCGGCCGTCATCATGGCCCGACCCCGGCCATGATGACGCGCGCTCTGGCAAATGGGCAACGCGTCGCGATGGGGTAACAAGCGCCGAAGTGCGGTCGTTAGATGCCGATAGTGGCACGGACCAGGGCCGCCTGGCCCAGGCGCTTACCAGCGGAGTGTGTGTGGCCTCGCCGCGCGACCCAACGGGAAAAATGGTTTTGTCGTAACCTTTGTCTGATGCTGGAGAAATATTTCAAAGGTGCCGAACATCGGGCCAGTCTGGCCGTTGGATGTATTGCGTCGGAAATGCATTCATCTGCTACCCGACTGTGATGAACCACGGGCCGCACGGGCGTATAAGGCAGGACGACTGAATTGAAGAGCAAGGATATTCACGCGACGACGCCGGCCACCGATCATGGGCATACGGGGCCGCCCGCTTGCGCTCAGGTTCGCGGCGCGCGCCAGAATAACCTCAAAAATATTGACGTCGATGTACCGCGCGACGCCTTCGTGGTGTTCACCGGCATATCGGGCTCGGGCAAGTCATCGCTCGCGTTCGGCACCCTTTATGCCGAAGCCCAGCGGCGTTATCTGGAATCGGTTGCGCCCTATGCCCGTCGCCTGATCGACCAGGCCGGCGCACCGGAGGTGGACGCGATCGACGGTTTGCCGCCTGCGGTCGCGTTGCAGCAGCAGCGCGGCTCTGCCAACGCGCGATCCTCGGTCGGCAGCGTGACGACGCTCTCCAGCCTGGTGCGGATGCTCTATTCGCGCGTCGGCGAATATCCGCGCCATCAGCCCATGCTCTATGCGGAGGATTTCTCCCCCAACACGGTCGCGGGGGCCTGCGCAACCTGCCACGGCATCGGCCGCGTATATGACGCGACCGAAGAGACGATGGTTCCTGACGACAGCCTCACCATTCGCGACCGGGCGATCGCCGCCTGGCCGACCGCCTGGCATGGGCAGAACCTGCGCGATATCCTCGTTTCGCTCGGCTATGACGTCGATACGCCGTGGCGCGACCTGCCGAAAAAGGATCGCGACTGGATCCTCTTCACTGAAGAGGCGCCGACGGTGCCGGTCTATGCGGGCCTGACGCCCGAACAGACCCGGACGGCGCTCAAGCGCCGCATGGAGCCGAGCTACCAGGGCACCTTCACCGGCGCGCGCCGCTATGTGCTGGAAACCTTCGCCAACACTAAAAGCGCGCTGATGAAGAAGCGCGTCTCGCAATACATCATCGGACGCGATTGCCCGACCTGCGACGGCAAGCGGCTGAAGCGCGAAGCCCTGTCCGTGAAGTTCGCGGGCCTCGACATCGCCGAGTTCGGCGATCTGACGGTGTTGAAACTCCGGGACTTGCTCACGCCCGTCGCGCATGGCGAATATGGGGGCGCCGCGGCGGTCCCGAAGGGCCATGTCCTCGGCAAGGCGGCCCGCGATGCGGCGGTCGAACGGCGGGACNNGCCACTGATCGATCTTGGCCTTGGCTATATCTCGCTCGACCGCAGCACGCCGACGCTCTCCTCCGGGGAGCTGCAACGCCTGCGCCTCGCCACCCAATTGTCGTCGCAGCTTTTCGGCGTGGTCTATGTGCTGGACGAGCCCTCGGCGGGGCTGCACCCGGCAGACGGCGAAGCCCTGCTGACCATCCTTCAGCGGCTGAAGGCGGCCGGCAACTCGCTGTTCGTCGTCGAACATGATCTCAACGTCATCCGCCATGCCGAATGGCTGGTCGATGTCGGCCCGGGTGCCGGCGAAAAGGGCGGCGAAGTGCTTTACAGCGGGCCGATCGCGGGACTGGCCGATGTCGAGGAATCGATCACCCGCC
>DONB01000034.1 GCA_003510325.1 Thiobacillus sp.
CGATGGTGGTGCCGGTCGGCAAGCGCGTGCGCCTGCTGATCACGGCCAACGACGTGCTGCATGCCTGGTGGGTGCCTGCGCTGGGCGCCAAGCAGGATGCCATCCCCGGCTTCATCCGCGACAGCTGGTTCAAGGCCGACAAGATCGGCACCTACCGTGGACAGTGCGTCGAGCTCTGCGGCAAGGACCACGGCTTTATGCCGATCGTGGTCGAAGTGGTGTCGGAAGAAGACTACGCTGCCTGGGTTGCGAAGAAAAAAGGCTCGGCACAAGCGGCTGCGGCCGACAACGCCAAATCCTTTGCAATCGCCGAACTGGTCGAGCGCGGCGAGAAGGTCTATCAGGCCAACTGCGCGGCCTGCCACCAGGCCGACGGCAAAGGCCTGCCGGGCGTGTTCCCGGCAATCAGCGGTTCCGTCGTCGCCACCGGGCCGATGGCTGCCCACATCGACATCGTGATGAATGGCAAGCCGGGCACGGCGATGGCCGCGTTCGCCGGACAGTTGTCCGATGCCGATATCGCGGCCGTCGTGACCTATCAGCGCAACGCGTGGGACAACAAGATGGGCGACCTGGCGCAGCCAGCAGAGATTGCCGCCGCACGCGGCGGTAACGCCAGTGAAGCCGCGGCTCCCGCTGCGCAGTAAACAATATCAAGAGGAGAGCACACGATGTCTGATGCTGCACACGCACACGACGATCATGGCCACGGTCACCCGACCGGGATCATGCGCTGGCTGACAACGACCAACCACAAGGACATCGGGTCCTTGTACCTGTGGTTCGCGCTCATCATGCTGTTTGTGGCGTNNGAGCTGTTCCAGCCCGGCCTGCAACTCACCAACCCGGACTTCTTCAACCAGCTCACCACGATGCACGGGCTGATCATGATCTTCGGGGTCATCATGCCGGCCTTCTCGGGCTTTGCGAACTGGCAGGTGCCACTGATGCTGGGGGCGCCTGACATGGCGTTTCCGCGCATGAACAACTGGGCGTTCTGGATCCTGCCGGTGGCTGCGCTGCTGCTGATGGTGTCGTTCTGGTTGCCCGGCGGCGCGGTCGCAGGCGGCTGGACGATTTATCCGCCGCTGTTCATCCAGGGCGGCATTTCCTATGACCTGACGATTCTGGCCGTCCACATCATGGGCCTGTCGTCGATCATGGGTTCGATCAACATCATCACCACCATCCTCAACATGCGCGCGCCCGGCCTCACGCTGATGAAGATGCCGCTGTTCGTGTGGACCTGGCTGATCACCGCCTACCTGCTGATCGCCACCATGCCGGTGCTGGCGGGCGCGGTGACCATGCTGCTGACCGACCGCAACTTCGGCACGCACTTCTTCAACGCGGCCGGCGGCGGCGATCCGGTGATGTTCCAGCACATCTTCTGGTTCTTCGCCCACCCCGAGGTGTACATCCTGATCCTGCCGGCCTTCGGCATCGTCTCTCAGGTGATCCCGACCTTCGCCCGCAAGCCGCTGTTCGGTTACGCGTCGATGGTTTACGCAACCGCGTCGATCGCGATCCTGTCGTTCATCGTCTGGGCGCACCACATGTTCACGGTGGGGATGCCTGCCGCCGCGCAGCTGTTCTTCATGTTTTCGACCATGCTGATCGCCGTGCCGACCGGGGTGAAGGTGTTCAACTGGGTGGCCACGATGTGGAAGGGCTCGATGACCTTCGAGACGCCGATGCTGTTCGCCATCGCTTTCGTCTGCCTGTTCACCATCGGCGGTTTCTCCGGCCTGGTGCTGGCGATCGCGCCGGTCGACATCCAGCTGCACGACACCTACTACGTGGTGGCGCACTTCCACTACGTGCTGGTCTCGGGTGCGCTGTTCTCCATCTTTGCGGGCATCTACTACTGGCTGCCGAAGTGGACCGGCCACATGTACAACGAGACGCTGGGCAAGTGGCATTTCTGGCTGTCGGTCATCGGCATGAACATCGTGTTCTTTCCGATGCACTTTCTCGGCCTCGCCGGGATGCCGCGCCGCATTCCCGACTATGCGCTGCAGTTCACCGAATTCAACCAGATTGCCACGGTGGGCGCCTTCATCTTCGGCTTCAGCCAACTGATCTTCCTGGCAGTGGTGCTGAAGACGATCAAGGGCGGGGCCAAGGCGAGCGACCAGGTTTGGGAAGGCGCACAGGGTCTGGAATGGACGCTGCCGTCGCCCGCGCCGTATCACACCTTTGAAACTGCGCCGGTGGTGAAATGAGCGAAGGGGGGCTGAGCGTGGCTGAAAAGCGCAACGGCAAATATCGCACGGCGGCCATGCTGGGCGTGTTTGCCCTGGGCTTGTTCCTGTTCACCCTGTACAGCGGGCTGAAATAAGCCATGGCCGCGGGCAACGCCAAAACGCTGGGCAAGCTCGTTGTGGTGACGCTGGGCATGTTCGGGTTTGGCTTTGCCCTGGTGCCGTTTTATTACAAGATTTGCGAGGTGACGGGAATCAATTCCGGGGCCGAGCAAAGCCTGGTGAAAAACACGCAGGTCGACAGCAGTCGCTGGGTCACGCTGGAGTTCGATGCCAATATCAACGAGGCGCTGCCGTGGCGGTTCAAGCCGCTGCAGCGCAGCCTCAAGGTGCATCCCGGCCAACTGGTTCAGGTGGAGTACGAAGTCAGCAATACCAGCGATCAGCCGATCGTGGGGCAGGCGGTGCCGAGCTACGGACCGGCGCGTGCGGCAGCGTTCTTCAAGAAAATCGAATGCTTCTGCTTTCCCCCGCAACCCCTGGCAGCGGGCGAGTCCCGCCGCATGCCGGTGCTGTTCGTGCTGGACCCGTCGATGGACAGGGAGGTTCATACGGTGACGCTGTCGTATACCTTCTTCGATACCGGGATGAAGGAGCAGGCGGCGGATCTGCGGACGGGACAGCCCCATGGCTAGGGGTGGAGGCAACCTCAAGGCCGCCCTGGCTGTGTTTTGGAGTTTTTTTGGCGTGCGCAAGCGGCGCGATTACGACGCCGATGCGCAAAGCCTGACGCCGGCGCAAGTCATCATCGCCGGACTGATTGGCGGCGCGGTTTTCGTGTTGACCATGTTGTTGCTGGTGTATCTGGCGATGCAGTTCGTGAAATGAACGATCTACGAAACGGGAAAAAGGGGATGAGATGAGTCTGGCACAAACCGATAAATATTATTTGCCGCAACCTTCGCTCTGGCCGATCATCGGTTCGGTGGCGCTTCTGCTGATGGCTGTGGGCGGCACCCTCACCATGCGCGAGGTGGATAATGGCGGCTGGGTGCTCCTGGCCGGGGTCNNGGGGTCGCGATCCTGTTCTACATGATGTTCGGGTGGTTCGGCGAAGTGATTCGCGACAGCGAGGCGGGCCGCTACAACAAGCAGGTCGACAGTTCGTTCCGCTGGTCGATGAGCTGGTTCATCTTTTCCGAAGTGATGTTCTTTGCCGCCTTCTTCGGCGCGCTGTTCTATACCCGCGTGCTGTCGGTACCCTGGCTGGGCGAAGGCGACACCATGCAGCAATTGTGGCCGGCATTCCAGGCCACCTGGCCGACCGCGGGGCCGGGGCTGACGCAGGATGGCTTCGACTTTACGCCGATGGGCGCCTGGGGCATCCCGGCGATCAACACCCTGCTGCTGCTGACCTCCGGGGTGACCATCACCTGGGCGCACTGGGGCCTGAAAAAGAACAACCGCACCCAGCTGATTCTGGGTCTGGCGATGACGGTTGCGCTGGGCGCGGTGTTCCTGGGTTTCCAGGTGTACGAATACATCCACGCCTATTCGGAGATGGGGTTGACGCTGGGTGCCGGCGTCTACGGCGCCACCTTCTTCATGCTGACCGGATTCCACGGTTTTCACGTGCTGGTCGGCACGACGATGCTGATCGTGATGCTGCTGCGTTCGATTGCCGGCCATTTCACGGCCGATCATCACTTTGCCTTCGAGGCGGTGTCGTGGTACTGGCACTTCGTCGACGTGGTGTGGGTGCTGCTGTTTATCGTGGTGTACTGGCTGATCTAGACGATTCGCGAAACCGGTGCCGTGCGCGGCGCCGGGCAACAAAAAGCCGCGTCCAGCGCGGCTTTTTGTTGCCGGAAATTCAGCGCAGCCCGGATTGCGGAATGAAGCCGAAGTAGTATCCGCCCATCAGCAGCAGGAACAGGGTGAGGGAGAGGGCGACGCGCACGGTGAGCATTTTGACGGTGCGATCGGATTGCCCCTTGTCCTTGATGAGATAGTAGAGTGCGCTGGCGAGGCTGGCCAGGATGAAGACGATGAACAGCAGGGCAACGATGCGCATGAGACGGCTCTCTCGGCAAAATTCCAGTCTAACCGGATTGTGCGGCCCATGCACTTGCTGAGGCTGCGTGTCGGATCGTGGCAGTTTGCGCCGACACTGTGGCCGACGCTGGCGGCGCTGTTTTTCTTCGTGCTGACGCTGTCGCTGGGCAACTGGCAAAGCGGCCGCGCCGACAGCAAGCGCGCCCTGCAGGCGCGCTATGACGCCGCGGTGCGCGAGGCGCCGATTCACGTTGGCAGTGCGCTGCTTGATCGCGACAGCGTGCTGTTCCGCAAGCTGGAAGTCGAAGGCGTATTCGACGATGCCCACACGATCCTGCTGGACAACCGGGTGTTGAACGGCGTGGCGGGCTATCACGTGCTGACGCCTCTGCGGATAGAGGGGGGGGCGCTCGCTCTTCTGGTCAATCGCGGCTGGGTCGCGACCGGGCGTTCGCGCGAGCAGGTGCCGGTGCCGCCGACGCCGGCAGGCAAGGTGAGGCTGGAGGGCATGGCGGTCGATCCGCACACGCGATATGTCGAGTTGGCGCCGACCACGCCGCAGGGACGGGTCTGGCAGAACCTCGATTTTGCGCGTTACGCAGCGACCAGTGGGCTGAACTTGCAACCAGTTCTGCTGCTGCAGACCAGCAGCCTGCCCGACGGCTTGCAGCGCAGTTGGCCGCGACCCGATGCCGGAGTCGACACCCATGTCAGCTACGCCTTCCAGTGGTACAGTTTGGCGGCGACACTGGCAGTGTTGTGGCTGATAATGAACGTCAGGCGCTGGCGGGACGACAGCGCAGACACGAAGCCCTGAATAAACAGACAAGAACCATGCAATTGACCCCACGCAGCAAATTCCTGATGTTGATCGCCGTGTTTGTGGTGCCGGTGGTGGCGGCCTATCTGGCCTACTTCGGCTGGCGTCCGGCAGGGCATACCAATTATGGCGATCTGATCGCGGTGACGCCGCTGCAGCAGACGGCCGGGGTGAAGCACGACGGCACATCGTTCGATCTGGGAACGCTGCGCGGCAAGTGGCTGATGGTGCATGTGGGACCGGCAGACTGCGACGCAAGCTGCGCGCAGCAGCTGTACCTGATGCGGCAGACGCGGATCGCACAGGGCAAGGAGCAGTCGCGCATCGAGCGCGTGTGGGTGCTGACCGGCAGCGGAGCCGTGGATCCAGCCCTGATGGAGGCGCATGCAGGCCTTCATGCCTGGCGACCGGGCGAGGCCACCTTCGTCGAACAGTTCCCCGCCAGCGATGACCGTGCCGGTCATATCTATCTGGTCGATCCGCTGGGCAATCTGATGCTGCGTTTCCCCGCCGAGCCTGACGCCAAGCGCATGATGAAAGACCTCAAGCTGCTGCTCAAAGCTTCTCAAATCGGTTAATCCCCCCGCTTGCCATGACGTTTTATCGAAATCTGATTCTGATTGCCCTGATCCTGACGCTGGGAGTGGTGAGCCTAGGGGCGTATGTGCGTCTGTCCGACGCCGGCCTCGGCTGCCCCGACTGGCCCGGCTGNNGCCCCACCATGCGGCCGACGCCATCAACGCCGAACTGGCCGAGCGCCCGGATGGCCCGGTGTCGCACGCGAAAGCGTGGAAGGAAATGGTGCATCGCTATGCTGCCGGCACCCTGGGTTTGCTGGTGCTGGGTATTGCGGTGCTGGGCTGGCGCAGCCGCCGCGATGCGGCAGGCGGCCCGGGTTTGCCGCTTTTGCTGCTGGGGCTGATCGTGTTTCAGGCGCTGCTGGGAATGTGGACGGTCACCAAGCTGCTGAAGCCGCTGGTCGTCACCGCGCATTTGCTGGGCGGCATGGCGACCTTGTCGCTGCTGCTGTGGCTGTGGCTGCGCGAGCGCGGCCACATCAGCCATGCCTATTTCGCACGCGCCGACCATCTGCGCGGCAGCGCGGTGCTTGGGTTGATTCTGGTGATCACGCAAATCGCGCTGGGCGGATGGGTGAGCACGAACTATGCAGCGCTGGCATGCACCGACTTCCCCTTGTGCCAGGGCGTGTGGATCCCGCCGATGGATTTCGAGCACGCGTTCACGCTGCATCGCGAGCTCGGCGAAACCGCGTCCGGCGACCTGCTGCCGATGACCGCGCTGACGGCGATTCACTGGACGCACCGTGTCATGGCCTTGATCGTCACCCTGTATCTGGGCTGGCTGGCGCTGCGGCTGCTGCGCACTCCGGGTTATGCCGGCCTGGGCCTGACGGTGGGCGTCTTGCTGGCGCTGCAGGTGACGCTGGGAATCAGCAATGTGCTGCTGAGTCTGCCGCTGGGCCTGGCAGTGGCCCATAACACCGGGGCGGCACTGTTGCTGGCCGGCATGGTGGCGCTGAACTATCGGGTGGGCAGGAGATGAATATGGAAACCGTGATGATTCAGGGCATGGCGTGCCGCTGTCAGCAGTTCCTGGCGCTGTGCAAGCTGCGGGTGGTCAGCCTGATCGTGTTCACGGCGGTGATCGGCATGTTTCTCGCCGTGCCCGGCTGGCCCGACTGGAACGTATTGTGGGCGGGCACGTTGGGAATCGCCCTGGTGGCCGGTGCGGCGGCCGCGTTCAATTGCCTGATCGAACAGAAAATCGACGCCGTGATGGCGCGCACGCGTGCGCGCCCGCTGCCGCGCGGCGAACTGACCAGCACGCAGACGCTGGTGTTTTCCGGCGTGGTCGGCGGCCTTGGACTCTACCTGCTGCACGCCTTCGTCAATCCGCTCACCATGTGGCTGACGCTGGCCACCTTTGTCGGCTACGCCGTCATTTATACCGCCATCCTGAAGCCCGCCACGCCGCAGAACATCGTCATCGGCGGCCTGGCCGGCGCGGCGCCGCCGGCGCTGGGCTGGGCGGCGGTGGACGGTTTCGTGCCGCCCTGGGGCGTCGACCCGTACGCGCTGCTGCTGGTGCTGATCATCTTCGTGTGGACGCCGCCGCATTTCTGGGCGCTGGCGCTCTATCGGCGCGAGGAGTATGCCCAGGCGGGGTTGCCGATGCTGCCGGTGACGCACGGCGAAGCCTACACCCGCCTGCATGTGCTGCTCTACACGCTGCTGCTGTTTGCCGTGACCATGCTGCCGGTCGGCACCGGCATGGGCGGCTGGATCTACCTGGCGGGCGCGACGGTGCTGGGCGGCCGCTTCATCCACTACGGCTGGCGGCTGTATCGCCAGTACAGCGACGCCCTGGCTAAAGAAACCTTCCGTTTTTCCATCTGGTATCTGAGCTTGCTGTTTGCGGTGATGCTGGTCGATCATTACATTCGCTTACCCATTTGATTTGTATGGGGATTTGAGGGTCTATCTGGATATTCGGACAGGATTGTTTTATATTGTGCCCAATCCATCATTAGGGGCACGAGATGATCCTCTCCCGAACCAGCCAATATGCCGTGCAGGCGCTGATCTACATGGCGACCCAGCCGAACGCCACACCTGTGCTGAACAAGGATATCGCGGCCAAGCTCGGCGTGCCTGCACCCTATCTCGCCAAGATCCTGCAAAGCCTGGCCAAAGGCAATCTGCTGTTCTCCTTCCGCGGCCGTCTGGGCGGATTCTGTCTGCGCGAGCAGGGTGACAAGATCACCCTGATGCAGATCCTGCTGCTGACCGAAGGGCCGGCCTTCACCCAGAGCTGCCTGCTGGGGCTGAAGAAGTGCAGCGACGAAACCGCCTGTCCGCTGCATTTCCGCTGGCTTCCGGTGAAGAAGAAAATCATCGACCTGCTGCAGGACACCACCCTTGAAAAGCTGGCGAAGGCGGTCGAGTCCGGCAAATACCGTCTGGCCGATGTTCCGGGGCAGTTGTTCGAGCAGATCAAGGCATGAGGGGCTGGCTCGCCACCGTCTGCGCCGCGGCTGCATTCCTGCTGCCGGCCTGCCAGCCAACCCCCCAAGCGCCGTCATTTCATGCGACCGATATCACGGGGGCGGCCTTTGCGCGGGATTTCAGGCTGACCGACCACAACGGCCGGGTCCGCACCCTGGAGGACTTCAAGGGAAAGGTCGTAGCCGTTTTCTTCGGCTATACCCATTGCCCGGATGTCTGCCCCACCACGCTGTCGGATTTTGCGCTCGCGCTTCAGCAACTGGGTCCGGACGCCGAGCGGGTGCAGGTTATTTTTGTGACGGTGGACCCGCAGCGCGACACGCCGGAGCTGCTCAAGCAGTTCGTGCCGGCTTTCAATCCCGGTTTTCTGGGCATGGTTGGCGATGAGGCGACGCTCAGGCTGTTGGCTAAAGAATACAAAGTGGTCTATCAAAAGACTTCGGTGAAGGCAGCGGACGATTACCTGATTGACCACAGTGCTGGAACCTATGTTTATGATCCAAAAGGAAATATTAGGCTGCTTGTGCCCTATGGCAGTCATCCCGATGCGATCGCTCAGGATCTTAAAACGCTGCTGGCAAATTCCTGATCAGGGTTTTCGGCTTGCGGTGAGGGGGCGGACTGTCCTATAATCCCGCAGTTTTTTAATATAAGCATATGCTGTTTAAGGCGCGGCTATAAGCGCCATTTCGGGTACAACAGGAGCGGTCGATGGCGGTAACCACATATTCCGGTGCAGAGCAGTACAACTTTGATATCGTTAAAAAATTTGCCGTCATGTCGCTTGTCTGGGCGGTCGTCGGCATGTTCGCCGGCGTCTATATCGCCTCCGAGCTGGCCTGGCCGTTTCTGAACTTCGACAGCCCCTATTTCTCGTTCGGCCGCTTCCGCCCGGTTCATACCAGTGCGGTGATCTTCGGCTTCGGCGGCTCCGCGCTGTTCGCCACGTCCTACTATGTGGTGCAGCGCACCTGCCAGACCCGCCTGATTTCAGACGGCATGGCGAGCTTTACCTTCTGGGGCTGGCAGACCGTGATCGTCACGGCGGCACTGTCCTACGTGATGGGTTATTCGCAAGGCCGTGAATACGCCGAAATGGAATGGCCGATCGACATCCTGATCGAAGTCGTCTGGGTCACCTACCTGATCCTGTTCGTCGGCACCATCATGCGCCGCAAGCAGCCGCACATCTATGTCGCCAACTGGTTCTATCTGTCGTTCATTCTGGCGACCGCCCTGCTGCACACCTTCAACAACCTGGCGATGCCCGTCGACCTGTTCTCGATGAAGTCGTACAGCCTGTTCTCCGGCACCCAGGATGCGATGACCCAGTGGTGGTACGGCCACAACGCNNATGATGTATTACTTCGTGCCGAAGCAGGCCGGCCGCCCGATCTACTCCTATCGCCTGTCGATCGTGCACTTCTGGGCGCTGAGCTTCATGTACATGTGGGTGGGTGCGCACCACCTGCACTGGACTGCGCTGCCCGACTGGACCTCGTCGCTGGCCGCGGCGTTCTCGATCCTGCTGCTGATGCCCTCGTGGGGCGGCATGATCAACGGCAT
>DONB01000189.1 GCA_003510325.1 Thiobacillus sp.
AAATTAGCGTTAACACGACCTAGCATGCTCGACCAGTTGATCCTGTTCGTCGCTTCACTGGCGGCGAATTTCTTTTCGGCGCTGTCCGGCGGCGGGGCAGGCCTGATCCAGTTTCCCATGCTGATCTTCCTAGGGTTGCCGTTCGGCGTGGCGCTGGCCACCCACAAGGTCGCCAGCGTCGCGCTCGGGCTGGGCGCCACGCTCAGGCATCTGAAGGAATCGCATCTTGAGCGCCGCTTCTCGCTGATCATCCTCGGCGCAGGCCTGCCCGGCGTGGTGCTGGGCGCGGTGACCATCCTGCAGATTCCCGAGCGCGCGGCCACGCTGGCGCTGGGCGTGCTGACGCTGGGGCTGGGGCTGTATTCGGTATTCAAGCCCAAGCTCGGCATGGATCATGCGCCCCGGAACCGCGAGGGCACGGGACTCGCCGGCGGCATGGCCGGGCTGTTCGTTGTCGGCTTTCTCAACGGCTCGATCACCAGCGGCACCGGGCTGTTCCTCACCATCTGGCTGATCCGCTGGTTCGGCCTCGACTACACCCGCGCCGTCGCCTATACGCTGATTCTCTGCGGACTGGTGTGGAACGGCACCGGTGCGCTGGTGCTGGGCATGATCGGCACGGTGGCGTGGGACTGGATGCCGGCGCTGCTGGCCGGCTCGATCNNACCTCGCGATCCGGAAAGGCAACCAGTGGATCAAGCGGTCGTTCGAGATCGTGACGATCCTGATCGGACTGAAGCTGATCCTGAACTGAGTCCCGACCTGCGGTCAGTCCTCGTCGTTGTGAATGCGGTTGCGGCCGTCGCGCTTGGCCTGGTAGAGCGCCTCGTCGGCCGCCTTGATCAGCGAGTCGCCGTTCTGATAGAGCGGGTAGGTGGCGATGCCGCCGCTGGCGCTGGCCATGAAATGGCGATCGCGATAGGGATGCCGAATCTGCGAAAAATCCTGGCGGATGCGATCGATGATGGCGAAGGCCTGTTCGGCATCGGTGTGCGGCAGGCCGATCAGGAATTCCTCGCCGCCGTAGCGGCAGATGATGTCCTGCTTGCGCAGGCGCTGCTTCAAGAGCCACGACAGACTGCGGATCACCTGGTCGCCGACGGGATGCCCGTAGGTGTCGTTGACCTGCTTGAAGTGGTCGATGTCCATCATCACCACAGACAGGAAGCCGCCTTCGTGCGCCACGCTGGACAGCAGCATGTCCAGCGTGTGCTTGCCGCTGGAATGGTTGAGCAGGCCGGTCAGGCTATCGTGATACATGGTACGGCGCAGCGCCCGGTAGCGCTCGATCTTGCTCCTGACGATCGCGTTGAGGAACACCGGGTTGAACGGCTTGGTGAGGAAGTGGTCGCCGCCCAGCCGCATGGCGTCGACCTGCAGCGCGACGTTGGTCTCGCCGGACAGATAGACGATCGGGGTGCTGAGGAATTCGCCGTGCTGGCGAATGACGCGCGCCGCCTCGACCCCGGTGCAGTTGGGCATGTACATGTCCATCAGGATCAGGTCGGGGTTGAATTGCCGCAGCGCATTCAGCACCTGGCGCGGGTCGTTGACGATTTCGGAAACGATCTGGTTTTCTTCCAGCGTGCGCCGGATCAGATGGCTGGCCGTCTTCGAGTCTTCCACGATAAGCACGCGATAGGCTTCCTGGTCATGCCGCTCGTTCAGCTCCATGATGTGCTCGACGATGGCATGCGAGGGCGTGCCGTCCAGCAGGCAGCGATCGCATCCGCCGCGCAGCGCCTGCTGCAGCTGCTCGAAATCGGATGGCATGCCGAGACAGATCAGCTGCCCCATCGCGAATCGCTGCCGCAGCGCCTGGATGCGGTTGCACCACTCGGCTTCGGGCAGGCTGCTCAGATCGAGCAGCAGCAGCGGGGCCAGGCCGACGCTTTCCGGCAGCGGCTGATCCCAGGTGGTGAACGCCGCGCTCATGCCGAAATAGCCGAGTTGCGACCGCAGGTCGGCCCAGGGTGCCGGGTCATGTCCGATCAGCCAGGTCTGGCTGATCCGCAGGTCATCGGGTGTGGGGCACTGCGGATCATGGCGTCGCTCGACCAGATCGGCGGTCGCCGTGGCATGCGTGTTCGCCATGCGGCCCAGCGCCAGGACGCGTTCGTTCAGATCGTCCAGCGCTGCCTGCGGCAGCGGATGCTCGATTTCCGTATTGAACAGCGCCAGCGTCACCTGCTCGAGCTGGTGGCTGGCGTGGTGCAGGGCGGTAATGCCCTTGTCGATCAGGAATTCGGTGAAGCTGTTGATCGATACCGCCAGTTCGACGAAGCTTTCGAAACTCGGCATCGCTTGATAGCGCTGCCACGTGCTCGACAAGGCCTGGCTTTTCTGCAGGAGTTCTTCGGGTGGGCAAAGCATGAGGTGAATAAGTTTTCTACGATTTTCTTATTGAGCGCAATTATCGCGCTTTATGGGCGATTCCGGGAGTGCAGCAGCGATTTATATGAATGGACGACGCGTCCGCCACCCTGGGTGCGGCATTACTCGCCCCCTGCCTCCAGCCGCAAATACTGATTGTAGGCGTTCCCGCGGTTGGCCTCGTCGAAGGCCGGCATGTCACGGTAGGCCGACCAGTCGGTATTCTCGTAGGCCTCGTCGAAAGGCACCAGTTCGCGCGCGGCCTTGCCCATGTGGGTGCGCAAAAATTTCAGATAGTCGCGGGTGAACACCAGATCGGCGCGCGGCGTGCGCGAGGATGCACCATGACCGGGGACCAGCACCTTGGGGTTGAGCGCGATCAGCTTGTCCAGCGCCTTGATCCAGGCGGCGCCGTCGGCGTCGCCGACAAACGGCACGCGGCCGCGGAACACCAGGTCGCCGGCATAGAGCACGCGATCCGGCTTCACCATCATCGCCAGATCCTCGCTGGAATGCGCGGGGCCGACGTGGCGCAGCGCGAATTGCACGCCGCCCTGTTCAAAGTCCATGTCGCCCTGGATAAAGCGGTCGGCCTCCAGCAGCTGCGTGTTCTCGTCCACCCAGGGGAACAGCGCCTCCTTGCGCTGTTCCAGCCGCAAGGCGGCCTCATCGGTGCGTGTCTGGCCCTCGGCCAGGCGGTGCGCCCAGATTTCGGCGCCCAGCTTTTTGAAGACCTGCAGGCCGTAGAAATGATCGGCGTGATAATGGCTGACGATCACGACCCTGATCGGTTGCCGGGTGATCCTGCGAATTTCGGCGACCAGTTTTTCGGCCAGCGGCGGCGAAGCCAGCGCGTCGAAGACCACCACGCCATCACGCGTGACGACGAAGCCGGCGTTGGACATGAAGCCCTGGTTTTCGCTGGAAGCGGCGCCCGGCAAACCCTGCACGAAATAGCTGTGGGCGCCCAGCCGCACGGCCTTCAGCGGCACGGTGGCTACATCGATGTCGGGGGACTGCGCTGCGTGTGCGGCGGAAAGCAGCGACAGCAGCAGGGAAAACAGCAGACGCACGATCATGGACAGGCTCCTCGGTCTGCCCCGCATTATAGTCCCCGCGCCTGAGCGGACCGGGCCGTCCCGTGAGACAGCCCGGTCAAATCCGCTGCGGCGACGCGCCGAATCGACGGCCTTGCTGTGGTATCTTCTGCGATAGAAGAAAGGGGTCTTCCGTGCTCAAAAAACAGTGGCCGGCGTTCGTGCTGGCATTCGTATTGCCGCTGCTGGCGGTGTTCTGGTGGTGGGGCGGGTTCAACGCCGTCAACGTGACCGAAACCGAAGCGGGGCCGTACCATTTCGCCTAGTCAGACTACGATGGACCGATCAGCAACATGCGCAAGACGCAGCGTGCGGCGATGAACAAATTCAAGGCGGCCAACGTGGAAGCGGGCGACACCATCAGCGTGATTCTCACCGACCCGCGCGCCACGCACGGCAAGGTGCGGGCGCAGCTGGGTTACATCCTGGCCGAGGCTGCACCCGTTCCCGAAGGCCTGAAGGAAGGGCGTATCGAACGCCGTCCCGTTTACAGCGCGCAGGTGCAGGCCGCCGTGCTGCTGGCCCCGTCGAAGGCCTATCAGACGCTGGCCGATACACTGGAGCCGAATGGACACGCCCTCGTCATGCCGACGGTCGAGCTGTATCGGTNNCCCTCGAACATCTGCGCCCGTTGCGGCAGCCCTTGCCGCACTACCTGCATTACGCCCGCTTCATTCGCTGGCTCGAAGGCAAGCTCAACGCCGGCGAAACCGCCCACGGCGCGATTGCCTGGACGCTGGCGGTGGCACCGTGGCTGATCGCGGTGTGGCTGGTTTATGTGCTGCTGGACGGCATCAGCCCCATCCTCGGCTGGGCATGGAATGTGGCGGTGCTGTACTTCACCCTCGGGTTCAAGTATTTCAGCGACGACGCCGAGCAGATCGCCCGCCTGCTGCGTGCGGGCGATATCGACGGCGCACGGGGCCAGCTCGGTGCCTGGCGCGGCGGCGATGCCAGCCAGTTCAGTGCGGACGATCTCGCGCGCGTCACCATCGAGCAGGTGATGGCGGCAAGTTACCGGCAGATGTTCGGCGTGCTGTTCTGGTTCNNCCTCGATCCTGTCGCGGCGCTGGGATGCCTCGCGCGGCCGCTTCGGCCTGTGCGCGCAACGTGTCTTCCACATCATCAACTGGGTGCCCGCGCGCCTGACCGCGCTCACCTACGCCATCGCCGGCAACTTCGAGGATGCCACCTATGCATGGCGTACCCAGGCGGAAACTTGGCCGGAACCGGAAGAGGGCGTCGTGATTGCGGCCGGCGCCGGTGCCATGGGCGTGAAGCTGGGACAGAACGTCACCGTCGGAGGCGAGAGCGTCTGGCGGCCCGAACTCGGTACCGGCCAGGCGCCCGACGCCGACTGCATCGACAGCGCCGTCAGCATGATCTGGCGCGGCCTGGTGATCTGGCTGGCCGCAGGACTGCTGATCGTGATCGCCGGCTGGGTTTCCTGAGTGAACCTAAAAACCGCAGTTGACCGCTAGTGCCAGCTATCGAATCCCGTATGGATATGGACTTCTCTGCCTTCGAGTGCGTTAGTCGGCAAACGGGTGCCGCTACGCACCCGCTGGCACGCCAGGTCATGCGCCTGCCTTTGTCGCTCGTCGTTGCAGGCACCGGCCTGCTGCCTCCTCGCTTCGCGGCAACCGCCCGCCCTGACGCACCATCGGGTGCGTCCAACTGCGGTTTCTAGGTTCCCATGCTCAACGCGCTGTGGATCGGCTTCATCCTCGTCGCCTTCCTGATCGCGTCGTTCAAGCTGCTGGTTCTCGGCGACGCCGACATTTTCGCCGCGCTGGTGAAGGCGCTGTTCGACAGCAGCAAGACCGCATTTGAAATCGCGCTGNNAGCGCTGTTCAAACGCCTCTTTCCTGAAGTGCCGGCGAACCACCCCGCGCTCGGCGCGATGACCATGAACATGGGCGCCAACATGCTGGGGCTCGACAATGCGGCGACGCCGCTCGGCATCAAGGCGATGCAGGAACTGCAGACGCTCAATCCTTCGAAGGACACCGCGAGCGACGCGCAGATCCTCTTTCTCGTCATCAACACCGCGTCGGTCACGCTGCTGCCGGTCACAATCTTCACCTATCGCGCGCAGCTCGGCGCCGCCGACCCCACCGACGTCTTCGTGCCGCTCCTCATCACCACCTACATCGGCACCCTGGTCGGCCTGTTCGTCACCGGCTTCTTCCAGAAGCTGCATTTGTGGAACCGCGTCACGCTGGCTTATCTGGGCGGCGCCACCGCGCTGGTCGGCGGCATGGTGGGGTATTTCGGCAGCCTCGACGCCGCCGAGATGACGCGGCAGTCGTCCATTCTCAGCAATGTCCTCTTGTTCGGCATCGTCGCCACCTTCCTGCTGATGGCGGTGCGCCGCCGCGTCAACGCCTACGAGGCCTTCGTCGAGGGCGCCAAGGAGGGCTTTCACACGGCCGTCACCATCATTCCGTATCTTGTTGCCATGCTGGTGGCCATCGCCGTGTTCCGCGCCAGCGGCGCGCTCGACCTGCTGATGGGCGTGATGCGCAACCTCGTCCTCGGGCTGGGCTTCGACGCGCGCTGGATCGACGGCCTGNNCTCCGGCAGCGGCGCGCGCGCCATGATGATCGACACCATGCAGACGCACGGCGCCGACTCGTTCGCAGGGCGGCTCGCCTCGATCGTGCAGGGCAGCACCGAGACGACGTTCTACGTGCTGGCGGTGTACTTCGGCGCGGTCGGCATCAAACGCGTGCGCCACGCGGTGGCCTGCGGGCTGATCGCCGACGTCGCCGGCATCCTCGCCGCCATCGGCATGGCCTATCTCTTCTTCGGCGCCGTCGCATGAAAACCTACGACACCCTTGCAGCAGTCGATCTCGGCTCCAACTCCTTCCGCCTTGAAGTCGCACGCGTGGCCGGGGACCAGCTGTATCCGCTCGATTCGCTGAAGGAAACCGTGCGGCTGGCCGGCGGTCTCGGCGACGACAAGCGCCTCGACGACGCTGCCCAGGCGCGTGCGCTGGCCTGCCTGCAGCGCTTCGGCGAGCGCCTGCGCGGACTGTCGCCCGAGGCGGTCCGCTGCATCGGCACTTCCACCCTGCGCATCGCCAAGAACGCCGACGCCTTCATCCGCAAGGCCGAAGCCGCGCTGGGTCATCCGATCGAGATCGTCGCCGGACGCGAAGAGGCGCGGCTGATCTATCTGGGCGTCGCCCACTCGCTGCCGGCCTCGCCCGATCGCCGGCTGGTGGTCGACATCGGAGGGGGGTCCACCGAATTCATCATCGGCCACGGTCTGAAACCGCACGAGCGCGAAAGCCTGCACATGGGCTGTGTCAATTTCTCGCGGCGTTTTTTCGCGAATGGCGTCATCGACAAGTCCGCGCTGAAAGCCGCCGAGACGGCGGCGCGTGCCGAGGTCGAACGCATCGCCCGCGAGTTTTCCAAAAACAACTGGCAACAGGCCATCGGCTCCAGCGGCACCGCGCGCGCGTTGCGCGAAATACTCGAACAGAACGGGCTGGCGGAACGCGGCATCACGGCGGACGGCCTGGCGCGCCTGCGCAGCCTGATGGTCAAGGCGGGGCAGATCGACGCGCTGGAACTGGCCGGCCTGCGCGGCGATCGCCGCCCGGTGATCGCCGGCGGCTTCGCCATCATGTCCGGACTGTTCTCCGAGCTGGGCATCGAGCAGATGGACGTCGCCGAAACCGCGATGCGCGAAGGCATCCTCTACGACCTGCTCGGGCGCTTCCACAAGCAGGACATGCGCGAGGCGACAGTCGACGAATTCATGCGCCGCTATCACATCGACACTCAGCAGGCGGCACGCGTCAGCAGGGTGGCGCTGAAGCTGCTGCATGCCATCGGGGAGGGGAGCGACAACGACGTGCGTTTTCTGGAATGGGGCGCCCGGCTGCACGAAATCGGCCTGATGGTGTCGCACAGCGGCTACCACCGCCATTCCGGCTACATCCTGCAAAACGCCGACATGCCGGGCTTCTCGCGTTCCGAGCAGGCACGCCTGGCGCTGTTGGCACGCGCCCAGCGCGGCGCATTGGCCAAGCTGCCGGAGTTTGCCCTTGACGCTGCGCTGTCCGACAACGACCGCCAGCTGGTGTGGCTGCTGCGTCAGGCCGTCATTCTCTGCCGCAGCCGCGCCGAGCCGCACCTGCCCGAGCTGAAGGTCGAGGCCAGTTCCAAGCGTTATCGTCTGACCCTGCCAGAAGGCTGGCTGGAGCAGCGGCCGCTCACCCAGCGCGCACTGGAGGAGGAGGCCGCGCACTGGCATGCGGTCGGCCTGAAATACGCGTTCGGCTGACTACTGGTTGAACTCGTCGATGCAGCCCTTCAGCGCACCGATGTTCTGGGAATTCAGGGTGAGCTTGGCCGGCCTGGGCGGACGCGCTCTGCTGCCGTCGTTGCGGCGGCTGACAGGNNCTGTTTTTCCGCGGCATCGAGCTGTTGCTGTTTCTCGGTTGCCAGCTTCGTGTGCTCGGCGAGAGACGACGCCAGCCGGGTTTCCGCTTCGATGCGTGCGGCCTGCGCCTGTTCGAGCGCCTGCCGGGTTGCGGCGCTGGATCGTGTGTTTTCGGCCAGCGCCATTTCCAGACGCCGGTTCTCCGCAAACTGCTGGCCGAGCAGGTTCTTGAGCAGGGTGTAGGAGGTGTCCGTGGACTCCGAGAAGGCGGCGAAGGCGGACGCGAGTTTCTTCTCTGCCTGGTCGCGCCTGAGCAGTTCGGCCTCGAAGGTTTTCAGGGCCGCGGCGTCGGGCTGGGTTTTCTTCGCGAGCGCGGCTTCCCGTTCCTGGNNCCTGCCGTTCCCGCGCCCGGTCACGCCGCGCGTCCGGCCTGTCCTCGTCTTCCTCGGCGGCCTGCGCGCCGCCGGCTTTCTCCCGCAGCCCTTGCAACAGCGCGATGCCGGCATCGAGCACGGCCGTGACCCGTGCACGCAGCCTGGCGAGCAGCGCGCGTCGTGCGTGCGCTGCCAGCGTCTCATCCGCCGCCGGCGCGTCGTCCGGGGTGCGGGAATTGCGGCTTGCGTCAGAGGGGTGAAGTGTATCCAAGCGGGTCTCGCATCATCGCCATGTTCGTGAGGGAGGAATCGGCCCGGACCCGGAATAGTTGAATGCAGAGTCGCCGACAGGCCGGTTTTGCGGGCAGCGACCGCATTAGGCGGCGCTGGATTGAGCGCCTAGAATTGCATGTGCTGCTCCAGTGTCGGGCTGCGCCACGGCGCCCCGCTCGATTGAACCGAATGGAACTCCTTATGCCGAAACTGACGATGCCCTGTTCGCGCGCAGCCGTTTTTCTTGCCGGCCTGCTGACCCTGTCAGCCGGCCATGCCGAGATGCGCCCCCTGTGGGAGGTCGGTGCCGGGCTGGTCGGCCTCAGCCTGCCCAACTACCGCGGCTCGGACGAGCGGCAGGCGCTCGTGCTGCCGATGCCCTACCTGATCTACCGTGGCGAGGTGCTGAGAGCGGACGGTGACGGTCTGCGCGGCCTGCTGTTCGACAGCGAGCGGCTGGAAATCAACGTCAGCCTCAACGGCAGCATTCCGGTCAACAGCGACGACGATCCGGTGCGCCAGGGCATGGACGACCTCGATCCCGCCGTCGAACTGGGGCCGACCGTCAATTTTCGCCTGTGGCAATCGGCCGACCGCAGGATGCGGCTGGATGCGCGGGCGCCGCTTCGTACCGCGATCACCGTCGCGTCCCGGCCCGAGCAGATCGGCTGGCTGTTCTCGCCGAACCTGCTGCTGGAAATCCGCGATCCCGCCGGCCAGGCCGGCTGGAATCTCGGCGTGCAGGCCGGTCCCTATTTCAATGATCGCGAATACAACACGTACTTCTATGGCGTCCGGCCGGCCGAGGCAAGAGTGGACCGCCCGGCCTATGCCGCGTCGGGCGGCTATTCCGGTTCGCAGCTCATGTTCACCCTGACCAAGCGCTTCCCGCGCTGGTGGGTCGGCGGTTTTCTGCGCGTTGACTCCCTGGCCGGGGCGGTCATCGAGGACAGCCCGCTGGTGAAGCGCTCCGACGCCGTATCGGCCGGGATCGCCCTGAACTGGGTGTTCAAGGAATCGAAGAAGCGGGTCGAGTCCGAGGAATAACGGCGACGATCAGGGCTGGATCGCCGCGCTCGCGATGCCTTCGAGCGCCTTGCTCAGGTTTCCCACCGCGGGGCAATCTGCCACGCCATGGCGTTTGGCCAGCCAGGCCGGGTCGTTGTAGCCGAGCCAGACCTGCGATGCGGCGTCCTGCCACACCAGTCCCTTCAGCGGCAGGTCGATCCCCGCCGCCTGCGCGCATTCCATGAGGGGCGTGCCGCCCTGCGGGTTGCCGAAGACGAGCACCTCGGTCGGCCGCAGCGTCTTGCCGATCTTGGCCGCACCGGCGGCGTGGTCGACCCGGATGAACACATTCAGCCCGCGTTCTTTCACGATGCTTTCAAGCCGGTCCATCGTGGCTTTGGCGCTGTGGGGGCTCTTCACGGCGATCAAACCATCGCTGGCGGCGGCCAGCGTGCTGGCCAGCATCAGGCTTGCGGAAACCAGCAGGGAACGAATATTCATGCGTGACTCCTGTTGAGTGGTGAGGCTGAATATCTGCCGCAACACGCGGCGGGCATGACTAGGGGCAGCCGGGCCGCGCCAGCGCTTGCAGGCTTGCGCCTTGCGCATCCAGCACGAACGCGGCCACACCCAGATCGGCGGCTTTCCAGCCGGGTCGCAGCCTGAAGCTGTGGCGGGCGCGGCCCGGGTCGAACGGCCCGGCCAACTGTCGCACGACATGGTCGTGCTGCAGGGTGCGCCGGGCGTTTTCCCCGGCGCTGACGTTTGAGCTTAGTCGGTTTTCAAACAGGGCGAGATAAAGCCGGGCGTCGCGCCCGGCGGCCGGGGCGGCAAGGCGGCTTTCGGCCTGGACGTCGATGCGTTCGGGCGTCTGGTCGAGCGTGAGCGAAAGACTCGCCGGGGCGGGGGCATTCGGGCGGGCAGGCAGGCCGCGATGCCAGGCGCGGTAATCCTCGCCGTCGAGCATCACCTGCGGCGTGTAGACCCAGCCCGCCCCGCGGTTGCGGTCGCGCTGGCGCTGGCTGAAGGCGGCCTGCGCGAACGGGTCGTGGCAGCCCAGCCGGTCCCAGTAATCGACATGGAAGGCCAGCGGCACCACGCCACCATCGCGCGGCAACTGCGACAGCCAGCGATCGGCCGGCGGGCATGAACTGCAGCCTTCCGAGGTGTACAGCTCCAGCAGGCGGTTGCGGGTGTCGCCGCTGACGGCGCTGCAGGTGGCGGCGTGGACGGCGGGGGCGAGCAGGGCAATGAGAAACAGAATGACGCGCATGTGAACTCCGGTCCGGAAAGACTCAGTCGCATCAGGGGCGTCAGGCTTACAGGCAGATGCGGCCGGGTCTTCGCGCGAAATCGATCCGCCCAGACCGTACCTGTCGATGCGTCATGCTAAATAAATGTATCGATATGTACGATATTTATGACGCAAAAATATCGTTTGTTAAATATTTATCAAAAACATACTCTTTACATTCATGTTTAACGAAAAGGGGGAGCTTTTCAATGCAGAGAGAGGATGCATGTGTTTTCGAGCCCGCGGATAATGCCTCGGCCTTGCAGGATCCGCCCGCGGTCATCCTCGAACTTCCGGCGCAGGCAGGCATCGCAATCAACGGCGACGCCCCGTGGGACATCCAGGTACTCGATGAAGGCCTCTATCAGCGCGTCCTTGCGAAAGGCTCGCTCGGGTTCGGCGAGGCCTACATGGACGGCATGTGGGAGTGCCAGCGACTGGACCAGCTCTTCCATCGCCTGCTGAGCAGCAAGGCCGAAGAAAAAATCGACAGCTGGTCGCGGCTTCGCCTGCTGGGTGAAATATTGCGCCACAGCCTGTTCAATCTTCAATCCACCCAACGCGCCTTCCAGGTGGGCGAGCAGCATTACGACATCGGCAACGATGTGTTCGAAGCCATGCTCGATCCCACCATGAGCTACTCCTGCGCCTATTGGCACCATGCGGCCGGACTGCGCGATGCGCAGCTGAAGAAACTCGACATGATCTGCCGCAAGCTGGAGCTGCAGCCCGGCGAACGCCTGCTCGAAATCGGCTGCGGCTGGGGCGGGCTGGCACGCTACGCTGCGGAGCACTACGGAGTCGAAGTGGTCGGCATCACCGTCTCGAAAGAACAGCAGAAACTGGCGCGTGAGCGGTGTGCCGGCCTGCCGGTGTCGATCGAGCTGCTGGACTACCGCGACCTCGACGAAAAGTTCGACAAGGTCGTCTCCGTCGGCATGTTCGAACACGTCGGTCCGAAAAACCATGCGGCCTATTTCGATACGGTCCACCGCACGCTCAAGGACGACGGCCTGTTCCTGCTGCATACCATCGGCAGCGCCGTCACCTCGCCCAAGACCGACGCCTGGATCGACAAATACATCTTCCCGAATGGCAAGCTGCCATCCGCCAAGGAGATGACTTCAGCCATCGAGTGCCGCTTCCTGATCGAGGACTGGCACAACTTCGGCCCGGATTATGACCCTACCCTGATGGCCTGGTGGGAGAATTTCGACACGGCCTGGCCTTTCCTGGAGGCCCGATACGGCTCGCGCTTTTACCGAATGTGGAAATACTATCTGATGAGCTGCGCGGGCTTCTTCCGCTCCCGCCAGGGACAACTCTGGCAGCTGGTGCTGAGCAAGCAGGAGCGGGGACGCGTCTATCGTTCGGTGCGCTGAAATGAAAAATAAAACAAGCGAGCCCCTTCAGCGAGGTGACGCGTGATCCCTACTCATTACCTTCGTCCCGCGGTGGGGCTGCTGCCCAAGAGTGGCGCGCCCTGGCTGGTGTACGGCAGGCTGACCCATGATGGGCTGTTCACCGCCCTCGACGGGCGCAAGTATCCGGCGGACAGGGCTGTAGCGATCGAGCAGCCCTATGGCCGGCGAGACGATGTGCGCTCGGATGAGGCCTAGCATCGCGGCCGACCGCCCTAGGCAAGCTCGACTGCAGTTTCGGCGGTCGCCACAAAGCATTACGGGGACCGAAGCCCCCGTAACGGGTTTGAATCGAAACGCGATTACTTCAGCGGAACCAGTTCGACCCGACGGTTCTGGGCGCGGCCCTCGTCGGTCGCGTTGTCCGCAACCGGCTGGGATTCGCCATAGCCCTTGGCAGTCAGACGATCAGCAGCGATCCCCTTGCTGATCAGGTAATTGCGGACGGCCTCGGCACGCTCTTGGGACAGTTTCATGTTGTATGCGTCGCTGCCGCGGCTGTCAGTGTGGCCTGCAACTTCGATGTTCACATTGCCCCACGTATCCAGCGATGTGACATCGCGGTCGATGATGGCGATGTCTTCCTGACGCAGAGTGGATTTGTCGAAATCGAAATTCACGCCTTCCAGCACCAGTTTTTGCGGCGGCGGGGGCGCGACCACGGGTGCGGGCGCGGGCGCGACATAAGCCGGCGCCGGGGCTGGGGGCGCAACATAGGCCGGCGCGGGTTCGGGCGCTGCGGCAACCTGAGCGGGCGGCNNGAGGGCGGCTCGGCCGGCACCGGGCACGGCTTGTCAAGAAGCTGGCGACCCGGGCAGCCGATCGTCCTGAAAAGCTCGTAGCCGATCGTTTTTCCGGTCGGGCTGGCGGCATTGGACGGATCGTAGAACACGCCTTCTGCCGCGTATGCAGTGGTCACGCCGGCTAACAGCAGGACGGCTCCGAGGGTACTGATAAGAAAAGGGGATGTGCGCATGATTATTGAGCTCCTATTAAGGTGTCTTCAAGCAAAATTCAATGTAAATCCTGAAACCTGACGCGTACTCTTCCAAGGTGCTTGCTTACCCTGACGATTGAAGGATAGGTCAAAAAATCCATTGATTCCGTGCGCTATCGAACATAGCGCACGTTTTTTCAATTTGAGATCATGTTCCGTTCCGGCCGGAGGGAACCGGCGCATGCGAGATTGCCCCCCTTTGAGCCGCGTGTTTCGCCTCAAGCAGTGCGGTTGCGGTCGTCCGGGTCATGCAGCCTTCAGCCCTCCCGGCATGCTCGGCGGGGTCGGCTTTCTCGCCGCTGCCGCATGATTCGTCCCGCGTGCGTTCCCCGCATGGCGCGCGGCGGGGGTGGCGTGCGGCGCGTGGCCGGCGTGGATGCGGAACACGGCGACGGCCTGCACCAGGTCCTGTGCCTGCGAGCTGAGGCCGGTGGCGGCCGCCGCGATTTCCTCGACCAGCGCGGCGTTCTGCTGCGTGGCCTCGTCCATCTGCGTCACCGCTTCGCCCACCTGCGCGACCCCCGCGCTCTGCTCGACGCTTGCCGCGCTGATTTCCCCCATCAGGTCGGTCACGCGGCGGATGCTGGCCACCACGTCGTTCATGGTCGCGCCGGCCTGGTCGACCAGGCCCGAGCCCTGGTCCACGCGCTCGACGCTCTCGACGATCAGGTTCTTGATCTCCTTGGCCGCCTCGG
>DONB01000029.1 GCA_003510325.1 Thiobacillus sp.
ATCATCAACGACATCCTCGACTTCTCCAAGATCGAGGCAGGCAAGCTGGCTATCGAATCGGTCGCCTTTTCGCCGGTTGCCCTGGTGCAGGGCGTGGCTGCCCTGTTCCAGGCGCGGGCACTGGAAAAGAATCTGCGCCTGACCGTGACCCTGCCCGACAAGCCGCCCGCCGCCCTGCTGGGCGACCCCACCCGCATTCGCCAGATTCTGCTCAACCTGGTCGACAACGCGATCAAGTTCACCCAGTGCGGCGAAGTCGAACTGCGAATCGGCTGCGCAACGACAGATGATGACGCCGACGCCATCGCGTGCCAGTTCAGCGTGCGCGACAGCGGCATCGGCATCAGCGCCGACACCCAGGCACGCCTGTTCCAGGCGTTCTCGCAGGCGGATTCGTCGACCACCCGTCGCTACGGCGGCACCGGCCTGGGGCTGGCGGTCAGCAGCCAGCTGGCCGAATTGATGGGAGGACGGCTCACGGTCGAAAGCGCACCCGAGCTGGGCAGCTGCTTCACCCTGCACCTCCGGCTGCCCGCCACCAGCCTGCCGCTGGTCGACCTGCCGTCAGAGTCCGTCATTCAGCTTCGAGGGCGCATCCTGGTCGTGGAAGACCATCCGGTGAACCAGAAAGTGCTGGCCCACCAGTTGCGCGAAATGGGCCTGCAGTACGCCGTGGCGGGCAGCGGCATCCGGGCGCTGGAACTGCTGCAGACCGATGCATTCGACCTGGTGCTGATGGACTGGCAAATGCCGGAAATGGATGGCCTGGAAGCGACCCGGCAGATCCGCCAGTTGCCGACGGATGCCCGCCACATTCCCATCATCGCGCTGACGGCCAACGCCAGCGCCGGTTTCCGCGAGACCTGCCTCGCCGCCGGCGCCAACGACTATATGAGCAAACCGTATACCGAGGCGCTGCTGGCGGCACTGCTGATGCAATGGCTGCCGCAGTCCGCCCCCGCGGCTCCGCCGGATC
Source organism: Thiobacillus sp. (assembly GCA_003510325.1). GTDB lineage: Bacteria > Pseudomonadota > Gammaproteobacteria > Burkholderiales > Thiobacillaceae > Thiobacillus. The sequence goes on from DONB01000029.1 coordinate 977, forward strand.
TCCCCCTGCTCGATCTGAAAGCACTGCATGAGCGCTATCCCGGCAATCCGGGACTGGTAAGGGAGCTCGAAACGGTTTTTCTCAGCACCACGAGAGCCAGTTTGTCCATGCTGAAACAGGCCATCGAGCAGGGCGATGCCGTGGCAACCCGAAAGGAGGCGCATGCCCTGAAAGGCGCGGCCGCCAGCGTGCGAGCGCATGCCGTCCAGGAGGGCGCCGCCAGAATCGAGAACAGCGTTCAAGGGGGCGATTTTGCAGCCGCTGCGGCCGAGCTGGCCGCACTGGAAGAACGCTTTCGCGCGCACGCCTGACACCGCATTGACGCCCGTATTGCGGCGCGTAGGATAAAACCCCATTCCCCGGGAGACTTGCCATGATGCGCCTACTTGTATTTGCTCTCGCCTGGTTTTTCAGCCTGCCGGCCGCGGCCGCCGACACGCCCGCAGCGAGCCCCGAAGACGCTGCGCCGCAAGGCTGGATCGGCGTCACCCCCACCCCCCATGGACCGGTGCTGATCCAGCAGGGCATGCCGCCGCCCTATCGCGACTATCAGATGAGCCGCGTCCTCACGCCCGAGGAGCGGCAGAACTGGCTGCAGATGGCGATGCCGGTGGTGGGCAACATGATGCAGGTCGACGCGCGCGAGGCGATGAACCATTTCGCCGTCAAGTATCAGGCCAAGCCCGGCCTCGGCTTCGACGACGTGGTGCAGTCGATGAAGCTGCGCGCCAATCAGGTCAATCTCAAATACGTCGGTACCAACGCGATGTGGCGCGATTTTCAGGCGGCGCTCGGCGACATGGACGCGCCGCGCGTCGAAATTCTCAGCTTCTGCGACATTGCCGTCGGTCGCGACCTGCTGAAAGTCCTGCCCGAGATGATCGTGTTCTTCCCTTGCCGTATCGCCGTGATGGAAGACGCCGACAAGAACATCTGGGTACTGATGCTGGACTGGGACATCACCTGGCTCAACCTTGCCGGCAAGCAACTCGGCATGACGCCGGAACTGCGCAGCGGCTTCCTGTCCATCCGCGAAAAAATGGATAGCGTGATGCGCGCCGGCGCCAACGGCGAGCTATAAACGGCGCCGCATACTGCCCAAAAAACCTGAATGCCCGCCGCCCCGGCGGGATGGCACCATACGGGATTCCTTCCCGTCGCGCCAGGCCGCATGCCCCCGTTCACTTCGTACTCCGCGCTGGAACACCACTTTGCCGACGGCCTCGCCGCCATGCTGCAAAGCCATCACGGCCTCGGCGTCTACATCCTCGTGCTCGCCAATGCCGCCTACGATGCCAGACTCTGGGCGCAACTCGCGCCCGCCCTGGCGGCGCGCCATGCCGAGCTGTCCGTCCGCATCACGGCATCGCTGCGGGACGGCCAGAGACTGGATGAGCCGGACGACGACGTGATGGTGTTTCTGAAGCTGAACGCCATCGGATTCGAGCACCTCGACCTGGTGGGAAGCCGCCGCGCCGGGCCATGGGAGGTGATGTTCAATCCCATCCGCGCCCTGCGCCCGCCGCGCATCAGCGGTCAGAGATTCGAAGGTCTGTTGCGTCCTTTCGATCCCGCGGCTTTCCACTTCAACAAGGCTTTCCTAGCGAAGGAAGTGCTATGGGAAGGCCCGCTCGCCGGCAAGCCTGCACGCCTGCTCTACAACAAATTTCCTTTCGCCCGCCTGCACGGCCTGCTGGTTCCCGAGCCCCTGCGCGAGCTGCCGCAAATTCTCACCCCCGAACTGCACGGCTGGGCCTGGCACTTGTGCGCACACGCCGGCATGCGCGGCCTCTGTCTCGGCTACAACAGCTTTGGCGCCGGGGCCTCGGTCAACCACCTGCATTTCCAGAGCTTCGCGCAGCCCGATCCGCTGCCGGTGCAGAATCCGCGCTTTGCCCACAACGGCGGCAGTGAGCCCTACCCACTGCCCTGCCAGCGCTTCACCGAACCCGCCGATGCCTGGTTCGAACTCGACCGCCTGCACGCGCAGAACATTCCTTACAACCTGATCTACAGCAGGAATTGCCTGCACCTCGTCGCCCGCGTCCCACAGGACAGCGGCAAGTTGAGTGCGCAGAGCCGCGGCTATGGCTGGAGCGAAATGGCGGGCGCCGTGACTCTGTTTGGCCGCGATAATTATGAAGGCTTGGGGGCCACAGAATTTGAAGCAGAACTGGCGGCTTTCGCGCACTGACCGGCATGTCCCACCTCCAGCATTGAGCACGAAAGCAGTTCACCTTATCCCGCACAATCACCCTGCCTCCCTACAAAGCGGAATAAACCGGAAACAATATCCTTCTTTCCCTCCGAATCTTGGTCAGTCGGGATAGGGGCAAGCGGTGGAGCGATCCGGGGAGCCGATATGTCGCGCAGTTCTGCGCCTCGTAATGCTGATGCTGAGCGGAACGTCCAATGCGGCATTCCGGATGCAGGAGGAAACCTTGCACATGAATGAAAGTGATATCAACGCGTCAACGACGNNCCCTGCAGCAAGGCCTCCACGCCCCAGCCCGGCGCAGCTTCCCGCAATTCATTCATGATTGCCGACTCGTTGCCGGGTTTGAGATGGGTGATCCAGATTTCGGGGCGCACGCTGAGCATGTGCAGTTCCGCCGCAAGCGAATCCGGCCAGTGATGTTTCGACGCCTTGGCGATTTCGACCAGTTCGTTCTCGAATGAGGTCTCGATGATGAGGTGGCGCAGATCTGGAATGGCGTTGAGGGCAGCGACGAAAGCATCACTGTGCGTGGTGTCGCCGCTGAACACAAGGCTGCCGTCTGCGGTTGCGACGTACAGGCCGCACGCCGGCACCACGTGGTTGACCGGCAGCGGGCGGAAGCTCCGGCCCTTGAGCGTCAGCGCCTCGCCGAAGCCCAAGGTTTCGAAGCGCATCCACGGCGCTTCCCTGCTCGGGATTTCACGGAAATCCGGCCACAGCTTCCAGTTGAAAAGATGTGTGGCCAGCACGTCCAGCACCTCGGGAAGCGCATGCACCGTGACCGGCGTGGCGCGCATGTCGCCAACGCTGTCGAGCAGCAACGGCAGGCCCAGCACGTGGTCGAGGTGAGCATGGGTGATGAAGACGTGATCGATCTTCAGCAAGGCCTCGAAGTCGAGCGTGGTGATGCCGGTGCCGGCGTCGATCAGGACGTCGTCGTCGACCTTGAGGCAGGTGGTATGGCGCCCGCTGCCGATGCCGCCGCTGCAGCCGAGTACGGTGAGTTTCATCGCTGTCTGTGTCGTGATTATTTCGTTGTATAGACGAATACGCCGTCCCAGTCTGCGGGCGGCGGCGTTTCGCGGAAATGTGCAATGCGCTCGAGGTAGATATCGTACAGAGGACGCGGCGTGCGGGCGTTGAGCGCTCGCAGCGCGGATTCGGCGGTGCCCCAGTCCTGTTTCTGATACGCCGCGTAGGCGGTCTCGAATTCGGCCGCATTCTGGCGCACAGCTTCAGAGAGACTACCCTTCGGCCCCAGCGGTTCGTAGATCGCCACCGGTGTTTCCTTGCCCTTCACCCGCACGTCGTCAATTTTCATGAAGGCGTGCAAGGGGTCGGCGTCGACGGTGGGCTGAGTGGCGAGGATGCCGACGCCGTATTGCTTGGTGATCCCTTCGAGGCGCGAGCCGAGGTTCACCGCGTCGCCCATCACGGTGTAGGACATGCGGAATTCCGACCCCATGTTGCCGACGCTCATGCGCCCGGTATTGACGCCGATGCCGATCTTCACCTCCGGCCAGCCCCGCCCAGCGAATTCGGCATTCAGCTGCGGTAGCGCGGCCTGCATGTCGAGCGCGGTGGCGACGGCGCGGGTGGCGTGGTCGTTCAAATCCACTGGCGCGTTCCAGAATGCCATGATGGCGTCCCCGATGTACTTGTCGATGGTGCCCTGGTGCTGCTGGATGATGCGCGTCATTGTCGACAGATAGGCGTTCAGCACTTCGGCGAGTTCGGTCGGCGGCAATTTTTCCGAGAAATTGGTGAAGCCGCGAATGTCGGAAAACAGCACGGTCATGTCGCGCGACTGCCCTTCCATCGTGTAGTGCGCCGGATCCTGGCTCATTTCCGCAGCCAGCTCGGGCGGGACATACTGGCCGAACAGCTTGGTGATCTGGCGCTTGCTGCGCGTGGCGGCGAAGAAGCCGTAGGCAGTGTTGAGTGCATACAGACCGAACAGCGTCAGCATCGGCGCCGCCATCGGCACCACCCAGAAGCGCGACCAGGCCGCGCCATAGGCTGCCAGCAGCAGCGCCAGCAGGACGATCGTGGCCGCCAGCCCGATGGTCGGCCCGAAACGCAGCAGCACCGCCGTCAGCAACGCGCCCAGCAGCAGCACGGCCAGCAGCCGCGCGTCGTCCGCCCAGGGCGGCGTGGCGCGGGTGGTGCCGTCGAGCATGCCGGCGACCAGGTGCGCGTGGATCTCCACCCCCGGGAAGGCATTGGAAAACGGGGTGACGCGCAGGTCGGCCAGGCCCGGCGCAGTCGATCCCAGCAGCACGATGCGGTTTTCCAGCTGTTCGAGTGGGGCCTTGCCGGCCAGCACTTGTGCGGCTGAAATGTAGGGGAATGGCGAACCGGCCTGATACGGAACATGCACGGTGCCGTCTGCGGCGAGCGGGACGCGAATGCCGCCCACCTCCAGCCACGGAGCAGCATACCGCCGTCCCAGAACGGCCTGCTGGTCGACGCCGGCTATCACCGCATCGCCGCCGAATGCCACCCGCAGCGTGGAGGCCGACAGCGCAAGGTAGTAGCCCGCGCCATACGGACTGACCAAGCTCATCTGGCGCGCCGTGCCATCCTCGTCGGCGCGCATGTTGAAAAATCCCGCGCCCTGGGCAGCAGACTGAAATGCGGCCAGATTCGCGCCATAGCCCGTGGGCGACGGTAAACCGGGTTGCAGCGGCGCGAAGGCATCGGCAGGCAGGGAGGGCGGCGGCAACGTGCCGCTTTTGGCATCGCCGTAGCCTTCCGGAATGAAATAATAGCCCAGCGACAGGGGACGTTCGGCGAGCACCCGGGCAAACCGGGCGTCGTAATCGAGACGCGGGGCCAGTTGTTCGAGCGCCGTCCTGAAATCGCGGCGCCCCGCCANNCCCCGCCAACTCGCGTTGCGCCAGCTGTTTCAGGATATCGAGGCCCGAGCTCGTGTCCGGCTCGGCAAACACCACGTCGAAGCCGACCGCCGCGACGCCGTACCGATCGAACAATTGCTCGACCAGCGTTGTCATCGTGTCGCGGCTCCATGGCCAGCGGCCGACGCTTTTCAGGCTGGCCTCGTCGATGTCAAGGATGGCCACCCGGTCGTCCACCCCGGCCGGTGCCGTGCGCTTCAGCCAGCCGTCATACAGCCAGGCCTCGGCACGCTGCATGGGCGCGATGTGGAACAGTCCCGCCACATGCGCTGCGATCAGCAGAACGAACAGCGCCGACAGCCCGGCCTGCGTCAGCCTGGATGAACTGCGGCTCACCGGATGCGATAGAAACGCTTGGTGAGATCCTTGCCGCTTACCGCGTCGAGCCGGCCATCCACCGCCTCGCCCAGCGCCGCCAGGCGGTCAGCGGGATGCGGATGGGTCTTGTAGAGGAGGCTGGTGCGGCTGTCCTTGGCGGGCAGGGCCGCCATGTCCTGCAATACGCCGGGCAGTCCCCAGGGGTCGTAGCCTGCGCGCGCCGCATACACGATGCCGATGCGGTCGGCCTCGAATTCGGCATTCTTGTCGAGCCCGCGCGCCATGATTTCCGCACCGTTGCCGATCAGGTTCTGCACCGCCTGGTCGCTGTCCTTGACCTTGCTGCCGGCCGCCTGCCCCAGCGCACCGATCAGGCTGGACTGCTTGAGCAGCTTGAGATGATGCTTCTGGCTGACGTGGGCGATTTCATGTCCCAGCACGCCGGCCAGTTCGGCCTCGTTGCCGAGTCGGCGATACAGGCCCTTGGTCACGAAGATGTAGCCGCCCGGTGCGGCAAAGGCGTTGATGTCCTCGGTGTCGAGCACGCCGAAGCGCCAGGTGACGTCCTTGCGCCCGCTTTGCAGGGCGACCCAGTTGCCGACCAGATTGACGTAGTTCTGCAGCTTGTCGTCGCGCACCAGTGGCACCGCACCCAGCAAGTCGCCGGCAATCTGCTTGCCGATGCGGTTTTCCTCTTCCAGGCTGTAATCGCCAAACAGCGCGAACCCCAACTGTCGGGCGTCGATTTTCTGTTTTTCCTGAGGCGGGGTGGCAGCGGCGTTTTGCGTGGCCGCAGGTGCGGGCGCGGGTGCGGGGGCCGGCTGGGTCTTCTTGTCCTTGTTCAGTTCCTGATTGATGCGCTCCTCGAGCAGCTTGCCGAAGTCGACTCCGGCAGCCGCCCCGCTGAAAGCAAGCAGCGACAGCGCCAGTACCATCGGTTTGATGTTCATCAGTTGTTCTCCCACGGCGAAGATGACTGTGCAGGCTGGGGCGCGGGCAAGGCCGGCACCTTGACTGCGGCGAGACCGGACTGGCCGGCAAAGCTCCTGGCCTGGGCGGGCGAGACGCTCATGGCGTCCAGCCGGGCCAGTTCGTCGGGATTGAACTTGGCCTTCTTCAGGTCTTCCTCGTTCAGGCCGCGCAGGCCGGCCACCGCCACGACGCGGCTGGGGTCGGATCGGGTGGTGGCGGCACCGACCACATCGCCCACCCCGACGCCACCCGCTCCGCCTGCCCCCGCGCGCACCGACAGCAACCGGATCCAGCCGGTGGATTTGCCCGACGTCACGCGCAGCCAGCCGCCCTGTTTGGCGAGAATATTGACGCTGGCGCCCTTGACCGCGCTGCCCGTCACCTTGGACGTGGCGCTGGGCTGGCTGTAGAGCTTGTCGTTACGCAAGACCGTGCCGGGTGCAGCCCAGGCAGATGCGGCGCTCACGCACAGCATCAATGCCGTGGCCGGGATCAGGAAATTTTTCATGGTTGTCTTCTCCGTCTGAAGCAAAACTGTATGGCCTGTCACCCGATGGCGCAAGCGCCTTTGATGACGTTATGATGCCGCGATGAATTTTCTTGCGGCATCCATCGAATCGCTCGGCGCCAAGGTCGTCGGCTGGTTCACCGTCGGCTACGGCATGTTCGCCTTTCTTGGCAGGGCCGGCTTGCTGCTGCTGGACCGCACCACTTGGAACCGCCCCACCTTCGACGTCGTCGTCAAGCAGGTCTACTTTACCGCCGTGCAGATTCTGCACGTTTTCATGGGCTACACACTGGTTATTTCGTGGCTCATCATCACCATCATTCTGTCGACAGCACGCGATTTCGGCCTCACCGAATTCGCCAGCGAAATGACCATCCGCGTGCTGGTGCTGGAATTGCTGCCTTTCCTGACTGCGCTATTCATCGCGCTGCGCTCGGGGAGCGCGATCAACACCGAAGTGGCCTTGATGAAGGTGAACAACGAGTTGGATGCGCTGGCCCACTGCAAGGTTCCGCCGATGCAGTTCGAGTTCCTGCCGCGGCTGATTGGCGGGGGGGTTTCCGTCATCACCCTCGCCGGCCTGGCCGGCCTGCTCGCCCTGCTGATGGGCTACCTCTCCATATACGGTGTGAGCGCGGCAGGTTTCGAACCGTATACCCGCACCATCGCGAAAATCTTCGATTTCACGATCATGGCCGGACTGATCGCCAAGTGCGCGCTGTTCGGATTGGCAGTCACCCTGATCCCGGTGACGGCCGGGCTCGAAACGCCGAAAAAACTGTTCATGGTGCCGGTCTCGGTACTGCGCGGCATGATGCGGGTGTTCTTCGCCATTGTGGCGATCGAGGTGGTGTCATTAGCGCTCAAATACATCTGACCCCGTTTGTCGACCGCGATGCCCTGATGGCAGAGCTCGCGGCGCTGCCCGACGACGTCGCGCGCGTTTCGCACGAACTGCCGCTCAGGGCCAACCTGTCTGCACTCGACAACATCGCCCTGATCCCGATCTACCAGCGCCATTTCGGCGTGGACGAATCGAATCGCCAGGCGCTGCATCTGCTGGAGCAGTTGGGCCACGCCGGCATCGCTGCGCTGCGCGATCCCGACATGACGCCGGCGCAGCGCTTCATCACCAAGCTGGCTCGCGCGATCATTCTCAGGCGCTCGCGCCTGATCATCGACCGCCCCGGCGCCATGCTTTACGATGTGCCCTATCCTGCCTTCATCCGGGAACTTGCGGCGCGGGCGGAGATGGCAGGCACCTGGGAAATTTTCGACTTCAGCTGGAACCAGGCACTTTATCAAGAATGAACAAACTGCACTTCAAGGTCGGGCTGTTTACTGCCGCGTCGCTTCTGCTGGCTGCCATCTTCATTGTGTATCTGCTGCACGCGCGCGGCTTCTTTGAGAAAACCTTCCACCTGCAGTTGGCTGCGGCGAGTGCCGACGGTGTCGCACCGGGCGTGCCGGTGGTGTTTTCCGGCATCGAAATCGGCCGCGTCACCACGCTGGGTCTGAACGACAGCGGCGGCATCATCATCCGTACCGAGTTTCTAGGCCGCAATGCCAAATGGCTGAGGGAAAACAGCACCTTCACCCTCGACAAGCCCTTCGTCGGCGGCGCCAAGATCCGCGTCGAGTCCCCCGATCTCGACGCCCCCGCGCTGCCCGACAACGCCACCATGCTGTTGCTCACCTCCGACATCAGCAAGGAGATCCCGGCGCTGGTCGAACGGGTCAAGGCGATTCTCGCCAACGTCGAGCACCTCACCCGCAAGGATGGCGAAATCAACGCCACGCTCGCCAACGTCAAGACCGTGACGGGCCGCATGACCGGCGAATACGGCATGCTCGAAGGCGTGCTCGGCAGCCCGGAAAAGGCCCGTGCGGTGACCGACTCGCTGGAGAAGACCCGCGCCCTGATCACCAGGCTCGACGGCCTGGCGCTGAAGATGGACGGCATGGCCGCCAAGACCGATCAATGGCTGTTTGCGCAGGACGGTATGGCCGAGCAGACGAAGGCGTCGATGGCGCAGGTGCGACTGATGCTCGATGACGCGCAATCCAGCCTGAGAAAAGCCGACGCCCTGATGAGCAATGCGGTGGACATTTCCGCCAACGTCAAGGAAGGTACGCAGGACATCGCGGCGCTGCGCGCCGAGATCGACGACGCCGTGCGCAAGGCCAACGCACTGGTCAACGAGATCAACAAGAAGTGGCCGTTCGCGCGCGACCCCGAGGTGAAACTGCCATGAAGACCCTGCTCGCGACCGCCAGCCTGCTCCTGCTCGCCGCCTGCGGCAGCGGC
>DONB01000047.1 GCA_003510325.1 Thiobacillus sp.
GTGGCGATCGACGCTTCGAGCGAGGCGTCCTTGCCGGGGATGAAGTGTTCGGGGGTGGACATGGGGAGGATGCGGGAAGGGAGACCGGACAGGATAAGCCATGCGTCAAGCGCGGCGTAAAATAAAGGCGCCGATCCGCGCTTTGCCAGACCCGCCCGCCCATGTTCAGCCGAATTGCCCTGTGTGCGCTGTTGTCCGGCCTGATGTTCCCTCATCAGGCGGCCGCTGCCGCGCAGACGTTCGGCCTGGACGGCGGCCAGGCTGCGCTGGCAGCACGTCCGCACGCCGAATGGGTACGCCAGGCGCAGGCGCTGGAACGNNACGCGGCGACTGGACGGGACTGCTTGCGTGGGGGCGGGATTGGGCGCGCGTGGATGCGCAGAATCCGCTGGCCTGGTTCGTCCAGGGACGCGCGCTGGGCGAGCTGGGGCGGCTGGCCGAAGCGATTGCCGCGTATCGGCAGAATGTCCGGATCGCGCCCGGCGATGTGTGGGCGCGCAACAACCTGGGCAATGCCTACCGCGACAGCGGGCGCCCGCGCGAGGCGATGCAGGCGTATCGCGCAGCGGTGGAAATCGACCCCGACTACATCCCGGCCTGGCACAACCTGGGGCTGACGTTCTATCTGACCCGCGGCGAGGCGGGCGTGTCCGAGGCGCTGCAGAAGCTGCAGGCCACCGACCCGAAGCTGGCCGAGGTCTGGCGCACGCTGGCGCTGGAGTACTCGATCACGCGCGACGAGCGGGTCGCGCGCAAGGCGGTGGGGGTGTTGCGCAGCCTGAGTCCGGCCGAACGTGCGCGCATGNNNCCCGCCACAACAGTTCGGCCAGCCGCCGTTCGTCGCCCACCGGGAAATAGCCGGGATAGTCTTCGCCCAGCATGCCGATGTTGCCCGGCATGTGCGAGGCCAGCACCGGCACCTCGGCCGCCAGCGCTTCGCAGATCACGTTGGCGCCGCCTTCCATCACCGAACTGATGACCAGCAGATGCGCGCGCGACAGACGCTTGAGCACCGTCCTGTGCGGCACATCGCCCGCCCAGGTCCAGCGCGGCAACTTGCGCTGCGCCATCTCCGCGGTCTCGGCCATGTCCTCGGAGAGGGCGCCGCCCAGGTGCGTGACCTGCGTTTCCGAATTCTCGGGCAGGTAGGCGGTTGCCAGCGCCGCCCGGAAGGGGTCCTTCTCGACGCGCAGGTGGCCGATCACCAACACCTCGAAGGCGTTCGGGCGTTCGGGCGTGCGGGCGATGTCAGGTGACGATTGATAGACCACCCGCGTCTTGGCGGCCAGCTGGGGCCCCAGCTCGTCGGGACCGCGCTCCTGCAGCACGATGATGCGGTGCGCGAGTTCGAGTGCCTGCTGGGCGTCGCGGTCCTCGTGGATGTCGCGGTAGAGGTCGGTGCCGGTCAGCGTGACGAGCAGCGGGCGAGTGGGGAAGCGCTCGGCGAAGGCGCGGATCGAGGCGAAGCTGCGCCTTGCGTGCAGCGCCAGCATCAGGTCGGCATTGCGGCCATCCCATTCCACCTGTGTCCGCACCGTGTGCCCCGCCTCGCGCAGGAAGCGCGCCCAGCGGGCGGCGGTATGCCAGTTTCCGTTGCGATGTTCGCGGCCGTAGGGGGTGATGAGGACGATGCGCATCATGGCAGTGTAGCCTGTGGCCTCGAATCGCGGATAATCGGCCGATGACCGAAACCGCCATTTCCTCGCGCGACAACCCGATTTTCAAGCGGCTGAAGAAGCTTGCCGAATCGGCGCGCGCGCGGCGCGAGGCGCGCATGAGCCTGCTCGACGGCGAGCACCTGCTGGTTGCCTATCTGGAGGCGGGCGGCCAGCCGCATACGCTGGTGCGCGCGGCCTCGTTCGATGCGGGCCGGCTTGCGCCTCTGGCCGCGCGCTGCCCGCACGCCAAGGCCATCGTGCTGCCCGATGCGCTGTTCGCCGAGTTGGCGCCGGTTGCCACGCCGACCGGCGTGCTGGCCGAGGCGGCCTGGCTCAGCCCGTCTGTCAGCGACGCCACCCCGCTCGTCATCGTGCTGGAAGACATCCAGGACCCCGGCAACCTCGGCGCCATGCTGCGCACCGGCGCAGCCGCCGGGGCCACGCTGGCTGTGCTATCGAAGGGCTGTCACGACCCATGGTCGCCGAAGGCGCTGCGCGGTGGCCAGGGCGCCCAGTTCGTGCTGCCGCTGTTGCAGAACATCGATCTGGTTGCGTGGCTGAATGGGTTTTCCGGCACCAGCGTCGCGCTCGCGCTGGCCGAGGACAGCGACGTCTATGCGCTCGATCTCAAGGGCCCGCTCGCGCTCATCGCCGGCAACGAAGGCGCGGGCCTGTCGGTGGCGGTGTGCGGTGCGGCGACACGCTGCGCGCACATCCCGATGGCCGGCCGGATCGAGTCGCTGAACGCGTCGGCGGCGCTGGCGGTGGCCGTGTTCGAGGCGGTTCGGCAGCGCAGGGACTAAACCGCGCGTCGTTCGCGGGCGATCGGGGCGGGGCCGAATTCCTGCAGCCAGTCGCGGCCCAGCAGCGCGAGGATCTGGTCGGCCGGAACGGGCCGGCTGACAAAATACCCCTGCACGATCTGGCAGCCGAGCGCGCGCAGCGATTCGAGCTGTTCCCGGGTTTCCACTCCTTCGGCGACGGCGCCGAGATGCAAGCCCTGGCACAGCGCGAGAATCGAGCCGATCAGCGCTTCGCTGGCCGAGGCGTTGGGCAGATCCTTGACGAAGAAACGGTCGATTTTCAGAACGTCGAGCGGGAAGCGCTTCAGGTGGGCCAGCGACGAATAGCCGGTGCCGAAGTCGTCGATGGCCACGGCAATGCCCAGCGACTTCAGCGCCAGGATCCGGACCACGGCCGCGTCGACGTCCTCCATGAAGATGCCTTCGGTCAGTTCGAGCTGCAGCGATTGCGGCGGCAGGCCGGATTGCGTCAGCGCATTGCGGACGTTGTCGAGCAGGGTTTCGTGCCAGAACTCCTTGCTGGAGATGTTGACGGCCACGTCCAGATCGGTGAAGCCGGCGGCGTGCCAGGCTGCGGTCTGACGGCAGGCCGCCAGCAGGAGCGAACGGCCGACCCTGACGATGCCGTCGTTTTCTTCCAGCAAGCCGAGGAAAAGCGCGGGGCCGAGCAGCCCCTTGTCCGGCTTGTTCCAGCGGATCAGCGCCTCGACGCCTTCGATGCGCCCGGTTTCCAGATTGAGCTGGGGTTGGTAGTGGAACACGAATTCGTTGCGTTCCAGCGCGTAGTGCAGATCGGTTTCCAGCTGCAGTCTTTCCTCCGCCATCGCGTTCATGGCGGCGTCGTAGAGCTGGAAGCGGTTGCGGCCGCTGCCCTTGGCGGTGTACATCGCGGTGTCCGCGTTTTTCAGCAGGCTGCTGGCGTCGCTGCCGTCATTCGGGAAGACGCTGACGCCGATGCTGCAGCTGGAGAACAGTTCGCGCCCGGCGATCCGATAAGGCTCGCTCACCACCGCGAGGGTTTTTTCCACGACATGGAGAATCTGGTTGACCTGGGCGGCGTCGATGACCACGACGAATTCGTCGCCGCCCAGTCGCGCCACGACGTCCTCCGCGCGCGTCACGTCCCGCAGCCGCCGGGCCACCTCGCAGATGAGCAGGTCGCCGCTGGCGTGCCCGAGGGTGTCGTTGACGCGCTTGAAGCGGTCGAGGTCTATGAACATCACGCCGACCAGCGTTTCGCGCCGTCGGGCGCGGATCAGCGATTGCTCGAGGCGATCCGTGAACAGCATGCGGTTGGGCAGGCCGGTGAGAACATCGTGCGTGGCGAGGTGCTCGCGCTCCCGGCTCACGCGGCTGGTGTAATACATGACGACCGCGGCGACGAACACGCCGAGCAGCAGCGCCGCAGCGGACAGCAGGTATATCCAGAAGCGCGCAGCCGCGTGGTCTTCGCGCGCTTTGTGGCTGGCGGACATGGAGGCCGCCTGGGTTTCGGCCTCGAGCTGCGACAGGGCCGCCATCACCTCCTTCTGCATCGGGATGGCCTGATTGAGGACCAGGTCGGTCGCCTCCTTGAAGAACTCGGCGCTCATCAGGTCGATGACCTGCAGCTGGAGCGGCTGGGCCTGGCCGGTCAACTGGCCTTGCCGCGAGAGCAATGCGGTTTCCTTCACGTTCAGGGGCAGGGTCAGCAGGGCCAGGCGCGCATTGGCGAAGGCCGTGCCCTCCTCGTCGAATTTCAGCAGCAGGGCATCGCGCTCGAACGGGTTCGTGACCTGGGGGAGCATCAGGAGGATCACCGTGCGCTCGCGCGCGGCCATCACCATGTTCTTGGTGTACATCTGCTTGCGCATGTGCACGTCGACCACCTGGTTGAGATTGCGCGTGGTCACGTCCAGTTGCTGCAGGCCGATCGCGGTCACGAACAGAATCAGCAGCAGCTGGATGACAAAGCCGGCGAGCAGCGTGCGCCGCCAGGCGGTGGGGCTGGCGTGACGCCTCGCCACCTTGGCTGGGGGCGCGGCAAGGGGTGCGTGCATGGGCTTACTCAAAAAACGATGACTTTCCCGGCTACGCACGTTGCGCACGCCGCCCCTGTTCGGAGTGCGGGGATGCTGCGAGCCGGTTTGGAAAACCGGCGGGTGCCGCTGCGGGAAGGCAGGCCCCGACGCGATTGGGGCGTCGCTGCGCACAATCCGCTGCGTCGTAAGGGACTAGACATCTGGAACTCCTGGTGCTTGAACGGGGGGGGTGATTCGGGCCGCAGCCAAATCGACGCCTAGCTGTCTGTTCAATCGGGCGGAAAGCGGAAAACTTGAGGCGGGGCNNGGCGCAGGTGCGCCGCGATTTCCTCCACCGACATGCGGGTGGTGTCGAGCACCGGCAGGGCATGGCGCGCGAACAGCCGCTCGGCGGCGGCGAGTTCGTCGCGGCACTGCGGCAGGCTGGCGTAGCGGCTGTTCGGGTAGCGCACTTGGCGGATGGCGGCGAGGCGGTCGGGCGACAGGGTGAGGGCGCGCAGGCGGGGCAGGTGGGCCAGCAGGACGCCGGGCAGGCTGTCCTGGGCCAGATCATCCGGCGTCAGGGGATAGTTGGCGGCGCGCAGGCCGTATTGCAGGGCCAGGTAGAGCGCGGTGGGGGTCTTGCCGACGCGCGAGACGCCGACCAGGATGAGGTCGGCCTGGTCGAGGCGCTCGGGGTTGAGGCCGTCGTCCAGGTTGAGCGCGAAATTGACCGCGTCCATGCGCGATTCGTAGTCGTTGCTCATGCCGTGGGTGTGCCCGCCGCTGGGGATGGCGGGCTGACCCAGTGCGGTTTCGACGGCGGGGGCGACGAGGTCGAAGACGTCGAACAGGCTGGCGTGGCTGTCGCGCAGGATGCTGCGCAGGGCCGGGTCGGACAGGGTGGAGAACACCAGGGCGCTGGGTGTGGCGGCAATCTGCGCGGCGGCAGCCTGCGCCTTCTCCGGGCTGTCGACGAAAGGCAGCGCAATCAGGCTAAACTCAAGTGCAGGAAACTGCGCCAGCACGCTTTTCGCCACCGCCTCGACGGTGACGCCGGTGTGGTCGGATACGCAGAATGCGATGCGTTTTTTCATGAGGTGGATTATGCCGGTCTCGGACGACTATATCGTTTCCCTGGATACCCTGTCGATGGACGATGTGCCGCGTGTGGGCGGCAAGAACGCCTCGCTCGGCGAAATGATCGGAAACCTGTCGCACATGGGGGTCAAGGTGCCGGGCGGCTTCGCCACCACGGCGCAGGCGTTCTGGGATTTTCTCGATCACAACGACCTGCGTGCCCGCATCAACGCGCGGCTGGCGCCGCTCGACGTGGCGGACGTGACGGCGCTGGCCGCGGCGGGGGCGGAGATCCGCGCCTGGATCGAGGCGGCTGCGCTGCCGCCCGCGCTGGAAGCCGGCCTGCGCGCCGCGTATGCCGCGCTCGGCGATGAAGTGTCGGTGGCGGTGCGCTCGTCGGCCACCGCCGAGGACCTGCCCGATGCCTCATTCGCCGGCCAGCAGGAAACCTATCTGCACGTGCGCGGCGCCGACGACCTGCTGCGGTACGTGAGGATGGTCTTCGCTTCGCTCTACAACGACCGCGCCATCGCCTACCGCGTGCATCACGGCTTTGCGCATGCCGACGTGGCGCTGTCGGCGGGCGTGCAGCGCATGGTGCGATCCGACATCGCCTGCTCCGGCGTGCTATTCACGCTGGACACCGAATCCGGCTTCCGCGATGTGGTGTTCATCACCGCCGCCTATGGGCTGGGCGAAACCGTGGTGCAGGGCTCGGTCAACCCGGACGAGTTCTACGTGCACAAGCCGATGCTCGCAAAGGGCTATCCCGCCGTGGTGCGGCGCGAACTGGGCGGCAAGGCCACCCGCATGGTGTGGCGCGACGGCGCGACCGTGATCGAGGACACCCCGGCCGAGTTGCGGCGGCAATATTCGCTGAGCGACGCCGAGGTGCTGGAACTGGCGAAGCAGGCGGTCACGATCGAACAGCATTACAAGCGTCCGATGGACGTGGAGTGGGCGAAGGACGGCGAAACCGGCGAGATCTTCATCGTCCAGGCCCGGCCGGAGACGGTGAAGGCGCGCGCCAACGGCAGCGGCGAGCGCTACGTGCTGGACGCTCGCGGCGAGGTGCGCATCACCGGTCGCGCCATCGGCCAGAAGATCGGCGCGGGTGAAGTGCGGCTGATCGCCAGCCCGGCGGAGATGAACCGGGTGCAGCCGGGCGACATCCTGGTCACCGACATGACCGACCCCGACTGGGAACCGATTATGAAAATTGCCAGCGCCATTGTGACGGACAAGGGCGGGCGCACTTCACATGCCGCCATCGTGTCGCGCGAGCTCGGCATTCCCTGTATCGTCGGGACGAATAATGCGACTAAAAAGCTCAAAGCGGGCCGGAAAGTGACGGTGGACTGCTCCGCCAGTCAGGTGGGCAGCGTCTACGACGGCATTATTCCGTTCAAAGTGTTGGAGCACCGCCTCAATGAAATACCGAAAATAGCGACGAAGATTATGGTTAATATCGGTTCCCCGGATGAAGCATTTAAACATCACAATCTTCCGGCCGTCGGGGTAGGGCTGGGCCGACTGGAATTTATTATTGCTTCGCACGTCCGTGTGCATCCGAATGCGCTGATTGATTATAAAAAATTAAGGAAAGGCGGTAAGACCCCTTATATACGCAAGTTGCTCAAGCAAATTGATGAGTTGGCGCCCCTTTACAAGGAAAAAGCGCAGTTTTATGTGGACGAGCTGGCCCTGGGCATCGCGAAGATTGCCGCCACTTTCTTCCCGCATGAAGTCATCATCCGCTTTTCCGATTTTAAAACCAATGAATATCGCACACTAATCGGCGGAGAGTTATACGAGCCGCATGAAGAAAATCCGATGCTGGGCTGGCGCGGCGCGTCCCGTTATTATGACCCGAAATTCAAGGAATCCTTCGGTCTGGAGTGTAAAGCGATGAAGCGCGTGCGCGAAGAAATGGGTTTTACCAACGTGGTTCCGATGATTCCTTTCTGCCGGACGCCGGAGGAGGGGAAAAAGGTGATAGAAGTAATGGCGGAGAACGGATTGGACCGCGCGAAAGACAAGGGCCTGAAAATTTACGTGATGTGCGAGATTCCTTCCAATATTCTTCTGGCGGATGAATTCTTGGAAGTTTTTGACGGGATGTCTATCGGGTCCAATGATTTGACCCAGCTTACTTTGGGGCTGGACCGGGACTCCGGCATTGTGACCCATATTGCCAACGAAAATAATCCAGCGGTCAAGAAAATCATTGCCGAGGTCATCCACAAATGCATAGAGAAAAATAAATATATCGGCATCTGCGGTCAGGCGCCATCGGACTACCCGGACTTCGCGCAGTTTCTGGTAAAAGAAGGGATAGAGAGCATGTCGCTCAATCCCGATACGGTTATCAAGATTATTATGGCGCTGGGGGAACAAGAGAAAAATAGTTAACTTGTGCGGCCGGCGAGAATCGAACTCGCGCCCGATGCTTGGGAAGCACCAGTTCTACCACTAAACTACGACCGCATACAAGAAAATATACCTTTACTTTGCCTGCTTGACAAGTATGCTATAATAAAACATTAGAAGATAATTTTAACCCGGTAGATAATCCTGCCAAATAAAATCATATGAAAAATGTAACAATTTATTCAAC